>NZ_JAJUJR010000235.1 GCF_029265225.1 Sedimentibacter sp. | reverse complement strand
CATACAAAAGTGAACCGGATTGTGTGTCGCATGTTGGGTATGTCTGAATGTATTGCATATCTACAAGCTCGGCACCGATTTTTTCAGCCAATGTAATTCCGTCTCCTGTACTTCCCACTGAATTTGTTGAAAGTATTTTTTCATTCATGTTTTCGTTGTATTTCATTCTCATATCAAGACTTGCACCAAATCCGCCGGTTGCGATTATAACACCTTTATTTGCATGATATGTTATTGTCTGGCCGTCGTAGACTGCCTTCACACCTGTTACCTGTCCGTCGGCATTTTGAATTAATTCTGCTGCAGTGGTATTTTTGTGAAGAGGTATGTTTTTTTCAGTGAGTCTTGCGTTTAATTTGCTTATCATTTCATAACCTGTTGCATTTTTTGGAACCAGGCTTCTTTCAACTGAATGACCACCAAAGAACAACATGTGATCTTCAAATACCATTTTTATGTCATCCTTCAGCCAGTTTGCTCCAGCCAGGGCATTGTCAGCAAGAATTCTTACAAGTTCAGGATTGCCTTCATTGTCTCCGCCTTTTAATATGTCCGCATAAAACTTATCAGCGCTGTCTTCAATTCCTTCTTCAACCTGGATCCAGTTTCCCGGAGCAGCGTATTCACCGCCTGAAAGAAGAGTGTTTCCGCCGATTATTGGCATTTTTTCAAGAACAATTACGCTTGCTCCATTATCGGCAGCTGTTATTGCAGCAGTAAGTCCAGCACCGCCTGCACCGATTACTATAACGTCTGAAGTGTATTCTGATTCTTTTTTTTCCGCTTCAACTTTTCCTGCGGAAACAAGCACGCTTTTGTCAGCTCCTGTTTTTGAAAATGCATCAGCAACTGCTGTTCTGAATCCTGCTGATGTTATTGTAGCCCCTGTAACACCGTCAACATCAAGACTGTTTGTTGCAATCATTTCTTCAGTCATGATGGACATTGCTTCATTCAATCCTTCTGTTTCATGTTCTTCTTTAACTTTTATATGGGAAATTTTGTTGTCAACAATTGTTAATTCTACTACAATATTTCCGCCCTTGCCTGTTCCTGTTCCTTCATATGTTCCATCAATAGATGATTCCTGAGTAGACTCCTGTGATGGTTTTTGAGTGTTTGCCTGGCTGCAGCCTGTAATTCCAAGCACCATTGATAAAGCAAGCATTATAGATATTAATTTTTTCATTTTTCCTCCCGTTTGTTTATAATTTATATATTGTTTTTCGTTTCACATTGTAGTATAATTTCAAAGCTTTGTCTTTATAATATGAAATCGCAATATTTAACTTTTACGAACTATTGAGGTAAAAATGAAACTACAAAGAAAATTAACCGCTTTTTTTGCAATATGTCTGACAGCAATATTCTCAATTGCAGCTGTTATCATAAGCATACGCATAGACTACACAAACAGCAGACTTACAGAAAATCTCAGCACACAGCTCATTGAATCAAAAGCAAATGAAGCAGGAGCATGGCTGGCCCAAAGAATAAGGGAGCTTCATACAATCAGCCGAACTCCAACAGTAGTTTCCATGGATGATGAAGCAATCAAAGCATATATTAATCAGCTGAGCAATGACATGGATTCCTATTACGGAAACAACTATGGAACATTTTCAATAAACAAGCTTGACGGACTTGAATATATAAATGAAAACCAGACAATCGACGTTTCGGACAGAGAATATTTCAAAAGAATTTTAAACTCTGATGATGAATATGTAATAAGTGAACCTATTGTATCAAAAACAGACCAAAGCTTGATAACTGTGGCCTGTTATCCCATATATAACAGCAGTTCTGAAAAAATAGGATTTGTTGCTGCTGCCATTTCACTTAAAAAGCTTACTGAAATAACGGACAACCTTTCTTTTTATAACGGAAAATCAATGATTGTGGACAGTTCAGGCACCATATACACACATACGGACGATAATCTGTCAGAATCATTGATTCAGGACATCATTGCTCATATTCCGAAAAACTCTGACGGAACTCTTACCAGTGAAAAAATGTCCGAAGAAAACGAAGGTTATGTTGCATTTTATGCTCCCATTCCAAACAGCCCTGACTGGTATCTCTGCACATCGGTTGAAAAGGCAGAACTGTACAAAGACACAAGGATTTTAAATGAATCACTCATAAGCATGTGGATTCTTCTTTTGTTTGTTGCCATAAGTGTGAGCTATTTTGTAAGCAACGCTGCAACTAAAAGGATTGCAGTATTGAGCAGTGCCATGGAGGATGTCAGGAAAGGAAATATGGAAACAAAAATTACGTTGCCTGGAAATGACGAGCTTTCAAATCTGGCAGATGATTTCAATGCCATGGTTGTTGACATCAAGGAATTGATGAATCAATCACATGAGCATCAAAAGGAAAAGAGGCAAAGGGAACTTCAGGTTTTGCAGTCCCAGATAAATCCGCATTTTCTTTACAACACTCTGGATACATTGCAGTGGAAAGCTTTAGAATATGGAGCTGATGAAATGGCAGATCTTATAATGTCTCTGTCTTCATTCTTTCGTATTTCACTGAGCAAGGGAAGAGAATTCATAACTCTTGAAAAGGAACTGGAACATGTGAAAAGTTATCTTAGCATAAAGCAGCACCGCTACAGGGATATTTTGAATTATGAAATCAGTTGTGATAAAGGATTGTATAAATTGTGCCTACCCAAAATTCTGATTCAGCCCTTGGTTGAAAATGCAATATACCATGGAATTAAACCAAAGCTTAAAAGAGGAAACATATCCATAAACATTTTTGAAGAACATGACAATTTAAATATAGTGGTTGAAGACGACGGTGTTGGAATTCCAGAGGAAAAACTAACAAATATAAAGGATAATCTTCATAGACACCTTACAAGCAGCAATTACGGCCTTTACAATGTTAGTCAACGCATATATCTTCATTATGGAGACAAATACGGTTTAAATATAGAAAGCAGTGAAAATACAGGAACTAAAATTACTGTAAGTTTGCCCATGATAGAGGAGGATGAAGTAAGTGTATGATATATTAATATGTGATGATGAATCAACAATCAGAAACGGACTTAAACATCTCATTGAATCAAGCACCATGAAGCTTAATGTTGCCGGAACTGCTTCAAATGGATTTGAAGCGTTAAGGCTCATAAAGGAAATAAGGCCTGAAGTGGTTTTGATTGACATAAACATGCCGGGACTTACAGGTCTTGAGGTTATGCGCGAGGTGTCCGTTCATGCACCATTTACAAAATTTATAATAGTTTCCGGCTATGATGAATTTCAATATGCACAGCAGGCTATTCAGCTTAAGGCGTTTGATTATCTGCTTAAACCAATTGACAAGAAAAATTTATTCGTTGTAATAGAAAAGGCATGTAATTGTGCTGTTAAGGAAAAAAAGGACTGTCATTATCCTACAGCTGAAAATTTTAATATAACAGATGAAACAATTGACTATATATATAAGAATTACAGAGACAGTGAACTGTCTCTATCCAATATTTCAAAAGACCTTCACGTGAGCGAGTCCTATCTCACAAGAATAATAAAAAAGAAAACAAACATGAGTTTTTCTGAATTTCTCACAAAGCTTAGGATGGAGGAAGCAATATCACTTATTCTTTCAGACTCGTCCATATCAAGCCTGAACGTATCAGAGAAAACCGGATACAAAAGTCAGCATTATTTCTGCAAGGTTTTTAAATCTTATACGGGAATGACTCCAACTGAATACAGAAAAAAACATATGTAATGAAAATAAAAGAAGAGCTAATGCTATCAGACTATTGGAAAACCTTGGAACTGTCATCCTGAACGATAGTGAAAGATCTCATCTTTGTTGAAAGCATGAGATTCTTCGAGCAAGCTGTCAGAATGACAACGCCAAATTTTAAACTTTGTCATCAACCTAAAGAGAAGAGCTAATGCTCTTTTTTGTGATAAATATATTGCATTAAATCTTTTTTTGATCTATAATGACTATAAATACAAATATAGTCAAATAGTACAAGGAGCAAAAATGCCAAAGTCATATTCATCTCATGAAAAGGAATATATTGAGAAAAGATTAAAAGAGGAAGCATACAACTGCCTCAATTTGTACGGAGTAAAAAAAACCACCGTTGATGAACTGGTAAGGCGTGTAAACATACCAAAAGGCACATTTTATTTATTTTATGATTCAAAGGAACTATTGCTTTTTGATGTTATAAATGATTT
>NZ_JAJUJR010000105.1 GCF_029265225.1 Sedimentibacter sp. | reverse complement strand
TGAAGACAAAAGAGATGCCTTGTAAAATTCCCTGGAGTATATAAATTCAATTATTTTATTGTCTTTAAATGAATTGTAGTCTTCAGGCTGAAGGTTTTTGTAAACAAAAGCCGTTGACATTGAAAAGTCAGGTTTTACAATCAACATGTGTTCCCATTTAAAATCGTTGAGTTTTGTAAGCTTTTCACCGATGCCTTCGGCAAGGTAAGTTCCTCCAAGAATGCAGAATGGTACATCAGCACCAACCTTAAGTCCAATGCTAAGCATTTCATCCTGGGACATACATAAGTTCCACAGTTTATCAAGCCCCACAATTACGGCTGCACAGTTGCTGCTTCCTCCTGCAAGGCCTGCCTCCGACGGGATTTGCTTGTTGATTTTAATTTTAACTCCAGACTGGATATGGTATATTTTTTTTATTATATCAGCAGATTTCCAGCAGGTGTTTCTTTCATCCACTGGAATCAATGAATTGCTGCATTCAATTTCAATTTTGTTTTCATCAGCTGCTTCAAGGGTAATTTCATCGTGAAGGTCCACAGACTGCATCACAGTCCTGATAAGGTGGTAACCGTCAGGGCGCCTTCCTTCAATGTCAAGAAACAGGTTTATTTTAGCGTATGACTTCAACTTCAACATAAGAACCTCACATAAATATATATGAATATTATATAGTAAACATTATCCATTAACAATGAATAAAAAATTTTTATTTTTTTAAAACGGATGTTTAAAAAACTAATCATCGGGTATAAATAAGATACAACATAAGTTTTACATATTTTCTGATTTATAGCTTCAATAAAATTCATAAGTTTTAAGTCAATTAAGTTAAATTAAGTAAAGATTTGGAAGAGATTTAAATTAATATCGGTAATTTAGATTTAAAAGGTAAATATTTAAATAGTAAAGCTATTGGATCAAAAATTAAAGTAATGTTTAATCAAGATTTAGGTTTTACATTTAAAAAGTATTTTAATTTCAGATTTATGTTACACTAAGATTTAAATTTAATATCAGATTCAAAATTTAAATAGTTTAAACAGCATAAAACTTAAAACAAATGAATTTCCTGAATGTTGAAGTATTATAAATATCGGATGATGTAAAACAAATGTTAACAACAAATGATGAATGGAAGAGGTGAGTCCTCCAAACACAGAAAGTGAAATGACTAAAGAATAACACCCGGTTTTCTAGTGTGTAACTGCAGAAAACCGGGTGTTGTTAATTTTTGCATTCATTTAAAATAAGTTCTTCTTAACAAGTATGAAACCAACTGTTGCAGCTGTTACTACTGAAGCCCCAAGAACTATCCAGAAACCGAAAGGAGAGTTTGCAAAAGGCATATTCAGCATGTTCATTCCAAAGAAGCTTGAGAACATAGTTGGAATTGCCATCAAAATGGTTATTGACGTCAAAAGTTTCATTACTATGTTCAGGTTGTTGGATATTATGGAAGCAAATGCATCCATAGTGCCGCTTAATATTCCTGAATATATGTTGGCCATTTCAATGGCCTGTTTGTTTTCAATTATTACATCTTCAAGTAAATCTTCGTCTTCTGTATATTTCTTGATGACGTTGATTCTTAATATTTTTTCAAGCACAATCTCGTTGGCCTTCAAAGAAGTTGTGATGTAAACCAATGATTTTTCAAGGTCAAGAAGCTGAATGAGCTCCTTGTTTTTCATTGATTCGTGAAGCTGTTTTTCAATAAAGTTGCTCATTCTGTCAATTTGTCTCAAGTACAAAAGGTACCTCTGAGCATTCTTGTATAATATCTGATATAAAAATCTGTATTTTTTGTATGTGTAGAATGTACGGATTGAGTTTTTCTCAAACTGATCCAGTACAATTGAATTTTTCAAGCAAACTGTAATAATGTTCTTATCGGTTATAATAATTCCAAGAGGAAGAGTCTCATAAATAATATGGTCATCAGTTTTTTCCACATATGGAGTATCCACCAAAATTAAAACCTGGTCATGTTCGCTTTCTAAACGTGCACTTTCTTCCTCATCAAGAGCAGCTCTTAAGTAATCTCTGTCAACACCCAGCTCATCCTCGATTCTGTCCAGTTCTTCTGTAGTGGGGTCTACAAGGCTTATCCAAGCACCTTCCTCGATTTCTTCCAGCTTGAATAAAGTGTCGTCAATGGTTTTGAATATATCAAGCATCTTTCACCTCAATTTAATAATAGATTTTCTCTATTGCCAAATTGAAATACATTCAGTAATAGAGAAGTATTCAGTTGTTTTTAACAATTTTATAGACTTGACCGTAGGGACCTCATCCATTACTTTCACATCCTTTTTTATATGATTAATTGCCTTTCTTATAATAGTCTATTTTAATGTGTTTTGCAAGACAAATATACGCAAATTAAAGAAAAAGAGAATATATTTTATGTAAATGGTTAAGATAAAAGCAAATGAATTATATTTCACCGCTTTTCATATAATACAGTATAGAAGGTGATTTTTTGACAGCGAGTTCTGTTACAAGGGTAAAGGGAATTGTTGAAGGCTGCGTGGGACAGAAGGTTAAATTTAAAATTAAAAAAGGCAAAAGCAAGCCTCTTATGAGTGAAGGGGTAATAGCTGAAACATATCCGTCCATTTTCACTGTAAGAGTGGAAAACAAAGGTTTGAAAAGAGTTGTATCTTTCAACTATATAGACATATTGACAAATTACGTTGAACTCTTCATTTGCAATGAGGATGAAACGCGAATTGTATAGCTTAAGAAAAGTGAAACTTAAGAATTTTAAGTTTCGCTTTATTTTATTGTTGAAGTTTGATATACTACAAATTGAAACTTTCCAAGGAGTATAAAGTGAAAAAAATTTTGAGCGTATTATCAATACTTATGACAATTCTAATAATAATTTACATATATGCAAGATTCATAGAGCCTGAATTTCTGACTGTGCGCTATGAAACAATCAACACGGACTATATTAAAGATGGTGAAATAAAAATACTGCAGTTTTCAGACACACATATTTCTGAATACTTTGACATTGAAGATTTGAAAAATGCAATATCTAAAATCAATGAGGAAAATCCGGACATAGTTGTTTTTACGGGAGATTTAATAGACCGGTACAACAATTATGAGAACAAGGACAACATTCATGAAATCTGGGAAGCCTTAGGCTCAATAAATGCTCCAATAAAATATGCTGTCTACGGCAACCACGATTACGGCGGAGGAGCAGAAAAAGTCTACAAGGAAATAATGGAAAAAAGCGGGTTCAAGCTTTTAATAAATGAAAATGATAAACTCCTCCAGTATAACATAAACTTCATAGGAATGGATGATTCAATTTTTGGAAAATATGAACCTGAAACGGTTTCAGGATACATGGATAAAGACATGTACAACATAGTGCTCAGCCATGAACCGGATGTGGCTGACAAGTTCCTTGAATACAGTATAGATTTGTTTCTGGCAGGACACAGCCACGGAGGACAGGTAAATCTTCCTGTTGTAAAGTATCTGCCAAGTCTGGGAGAAAAATATTTAAGGGGATTTTACGATTTTGAAAATGCAAGACAAACAAAGGTTTATGTCAACATAGGGCTTGGAACTTCAACAATTCCCATGCGCTTCATGGCAGCCCCGGAACTGACGGTTATTACCCTGAAGGGTAATAATAATTAAGAATTAAGAGTGAAGAGTTAAGAATTATTAGTTTAACCTTGAAGGTTAAACATATAGAACTAAAATATACATCCGTTAATTTTATTAACTGATGTCAGACTACTGATAAACCCTGACGTTGTCATCCTGAACGATAGTGAAGGATCTCATCTATTTTGAAAACATGAGATTCTTCGGGTTATGCCCTCAGAATGACAACGTCGAAAGTTATTTTTTCATAAAAACAAACATCCGTTGAATTTATCAACGGATGTTTTTATATAATTCGTAATTCTTAACTCTTATTTCTTCATTTTTACTTTGTTGGTACTTTTATTACCTGGTTCGGGAATATTAAATGCGGATTGCTGAGGTTGTTGTATTCAGCCAAGGCTTCCCATGTAGTGTTATATTTTTCAGCTATTTTCCATAAAACATCTCCTGATACAACTATGTATGATACTTCAGTTTGTGCAGGAGCTGGAGCTGGTTCAACAACAGGAGCAGGTACTGGCGCCGGTGCAGGTGTTGGTTCAACTGCTGGAGCTGTTGCCTTAACAGTGATTCTGCCTGAAACGTCGCTTCCCTTGGTTCCGTTTGTATTCAGATAATCAGCAAATACTTCTTCATAAGTTCCAACTTCACCGTAAATAGGATAGTTCTTGAACACTTCATATCCGTCTCCGCCTATTCCTAGGAAGTCATTGATTGCAACAGTGTATTCTGCTGATAAATCAAGTTCGCTTTCACCTACTTTAACTCCGACAACTCTTGAACCAGCAGGCTGTGAAGGATCAAATTCAAAACTCATTCCGCTTACCTGCAAGAATCCTCCTTGAGCTTCAGGATATGCCTTAACTGATATTTCAAGAACCTTCAAAAGATCTGCGCCGGTGATTTTCTTAACCTGTACTGTATTTCCAAATGGAAACAGTTCTGCAAGCTTTCCAAATGTAATGTCTCCTGGCTGAATGTCAACTCTAATGTTTCCGCCGTTAACGAAACCAATGTCTGAACCTGCAGCTTTTCTTACTGCGTCAGCTGAGAGGTTTCCAAGGTTTGTTTCCTTTGTTCTTACATTTGCTCTTACGCCGTCAAGATATACATCGGTTTTTGCAACAACCTGTGCAAATACTTCTGCATTTTCAGCGTTTATTTCATCTATTATTTTAGTAACTTCAGGGTCCTGAGCAACTTCAGCAACTTTGCTTACGTTAATAAGTTCTGCTGTCTTGTTCACAACTTTTCCGCCTGTTACTTCAATTGTTACTTTTCCAAGGTTTTTGTCATGTTCGAATGTCTGAGCTATCAGTGTATTGTTCACAACTTTTCCATTGTCCAGCTGAGTGTGGCTGTGTCCGTCAATTATGACATCTATTCCTTCAACTTCAGTTGCCAATTTTTCGGAAGTGAATTCAGAACCTCCGTCAAGTCCAAGGTGTACGATGCCAATGATGACATCTGTCTGATCCTTGATTTCATTTACAATTTTTTCTGCTGTTTCAACAGGGTTTGCAAAAGTCAGTCCTTCAACATTTGCAGGACTTGTTTTGTACGCTGTTTCAGGAGTTGAAAGTCCAAATATACCAACCTTTACTCCGTTGATTTCCTTAATGACATAAGGAGTGAACAGTGACTTGCCGTCTTTGTCTAGAACATTTGCGCTCAACATTCCAATTGAGCTCATATTTTTGAGTTCTAAAAGTCTTTCCTGTCCATAGTTGAAGTCGTGGTTTCCAAGAGTCATGTAATCATATCCTGTTGCTTCAAGGACTTTGACTGCATTTTCACCCTTGCTAATGTTTACTATAGGCATACCGTGAAGCGTGTCTCCTGCATCCAACAACAGGGTGTTTGGATCAGCTTCCCTTGCTTCTTTGATTAATGTAGCAATTTTTGCAAAACCGATGTTTGTGTCATTGCTCAAAAGTCTTGCATGAGTGTCGTTGGTATGAAAAATTGTGATTGTTGCAGTATCGTCTGCAGCAAATGCAAAACTAAAACTGCTTAAAATCAACAAACTGACCATGACCAAACTCAATACTTTTCTTTTCATAAATTCCCTCCTAAGTAAAATTATGTAACTGATTACATTATACATTCATGGATGTACATTTTCAAGGTAACATTTTCATTTTAAAATATAATGAATTGAAGTTGACAAAAATAAAAAACTAATATACTATAATAATAAATTGTTGAATATATAGACTATGAAGAGAATCAGTATTTATACATGGACTCAAGAGAGAAAATCACCGGTGAAAGATTTTTGTCCCTCTGTGTAGAGAACCCGCCTCCGAGTTTTTGGGAAAACCCAAAGGGCCAAAACCCTTATTTAAATGAGATGCTTAAAAATTTAAGCAATTAGAGTGGTACCGCGGAATAACCCGCCTCTTGTATGGAGGCGGTTTTTTTGTTTGACTGACATGTCGAAATGAGTGAAAAATTTATGGCAGTCAATTACAAAGAATTTTAAAATATCTGTGAATGATACTGCAATACTTTAAAACTGATAAATCAGTGATTGTGACTGCGTGACATAGTCGCGTTGTTTAAATATGAAAGGAGAAATTATGGCTAAACAAGAAAAGAATTTTGTAAAAGAAATTACGCCAATGGAAGAAGACTTCAGCAGGTGGTATACAGACGTTATATTGAAAAACGAATTGGTTGATTATTCACCGGTTAAGGGATTCATGGTTATAAGACCTTACGGATATGCTTTGTGGGAAAAAATTCAGGATTATGCAGATGAAAAGTTCAAAGCTACAGGACATAAAAACATGTATTTTCCTCTTTTGATACCTGAAAGTCTGTTGACAAAGGAAAAAGAACACGTGGAAGGTTTTGCTCCTGAAGTTGCATGGGTTACTCACGGAGGAAACCAGGAACTTGCAGAAAGACTTGTCATAAGACCTACATCAGAAACAATTATATGCCACATGTACAAGAAATGGCTGAGTTCATACAGAGATCTCCCATACCTTTATAACCAGTGGTGCAGCGTTGTAAGATGGGAAAAAACTACAAGACCATTCCTCAGAACTTCAGAATTCTTATGGCAGGAAGGTCACACTCTTCATGAAACAGAAGAAGAAGCTCAGAAGGAAACTCTTCAGATGCTTGACATTTACAGACAGGTAGCAGAAGATCTCATGGCAATGCCTGTTGTTGTAGGACAAAAAAGCGAGAAGGAAAAATTTGCAGGAGCTCATGCAACATACACAATGGAAGCACTTATGCATGACGGTCAGGCTCTTCAGGCTGGAACATCACACAACTTAGGACAGCATTTCACAAAGGCTTTTGAAATCAAATTCCAGGGAAGAACAGGCAAGGAAGAATTCCCTTACCACACTTCATGGGGTATTTCAACAAGACTTATAGGAGGACTCATAATGGTTCACTCTGACAACAGAGGGCTTGTTCTTCCTCCTAAAATGGCGCCTGTTCAAGTTGTTATAATTCCAATTGCTCAGAAGAAAGAAGG
>NZ_JAJUJR010000252.1 GCF_029265225.1 Sedimentibacter sp. | reverse complement strand
GTCAAATTATTTTTGACAACAAGGACTTATTAAAAATATCAGAAAAAGAAATGCAGGGAATCAGAGGAAAGGAAATAGCCATGATTTTTCAGGATCCCATGACTTCATTGAATCCGACCATGAAAATAGGCAGGCAGATTGCTGAAAGCATTGTAATTCACCAGAATGAAAACAAAGAAAATGCAAGAAAGCGTGCTGTAGAGCTTCTTGACATGGTGGGTATAAAAAATCCTGAAAGAAGCAGCAATTTATACCCCCATCAGTTCTCCGGCGGCATGAGGCAGAGGGTAATGATTGCCATGGCCCTTGCCTGCAATCCCAAGATACTCATTGCAGATGAACCTACCACAGCGCTGGATGTTACAATACAAGCGCAGATATTGGACCTTATGAATGAGCTGAAGGAAAAACTAGACACTTCCATATTGTTCATAACTCACGACCTAGGTGTTGTGGCACAGATGGCTGACAGGGTTGCTGTCATGTATGCAGGAAAAATAGTGGAAATAGGAACTGTGGACGAAATATTCTACAATCCTCAGCATCCGTATACATGGGGACTTATTGCCTCAATTCCGTCCACGGATCTGGAAAACAGAGACTTGTACAACATCAATGGAACTCCTCCAAACCTGCTGCATGTGCCTAAGGGCGATGCCTTTGCTCCCAGGAACGAGTATGCCCTGGAAATTGATTTTGAAGAGGAACCACAGATGTTCAAGGTTTCTGATACACACTATGCAGCAACATGGCTGCTTCATCCCAGTGCGCCCAAGGTTAATCCTCCTAAAGAGGTGGTAAGAAGAAGAGAAATGTTTCTTTCGCTTAAGATGAAGGAGGTGATATGATATGACGATTGTAAATGGAAGAGAAGTAATATTGAGTGTCCGCAACCTGAAGCAGTATTTCAACGAAGGAAAGAAGAATGAGGTAAGGGCCATCAACAACATCTCATTTGATGTTTACAAGGGTGAGACTTTTGGACTGGTGGGCGAATCTGGCAGCGGTAAATCAACTACGGGACGGGCAATAATTAAACTCAGCGACATTACATCAGGAAGCATAATATTTAAGGGAAGGGATATAACCAATATATACAACAGAAAAGATTCCCTTGAATTCAGAAAATCAATGCAGATGATTTTTCAGGATCCCTATGCATCTTTAAACCCAAAGATGTCCATAATGGAAATCATTGGAGGGGCACTGGATGTTCACGGAATGTATCCGTCAAGAAAGGAAAGAAACGAAAGGGTCTATGAACTTTTAGATACTGTGGGACTGAACAGGGAGTATGCCTCCCGATATCCAAGGGAATTTTCAGGCGGCCAGTGCCAGAGGGTGGGAATTGCAAGGGCACTGGCTGTGAAGCCTGATTTCATCATAGCCGACGAAGCAATCTCAGCACTGGATGTTTCAATACAGGCTCAGGTTGTAAATTTGATGAAAAAGTTAAAAATCAACAGAAAGCTTACTTATATGTTCATTGCCCACGATTTGTCAATGGTCAAGTATATCAGCGACCGCATAGCCGTAATGAATGCTGGAAGAATACTGGAGCTGGCGGCATCCGACGAACTGTACAGGGCACCGCTTCATCCCTATACGGAATCACTGCTTTCAGCCATACCCACTCCATATCCCGATGAGGAACGGAAAAGACACAGAATTTATTATGACTGCAAGTATCATACCTATGATGATGAAACAAAAGTAAAGCTGAATGAAATTTCTCCTGAACATTTCGTATATTGCCACGAAGATGAAATTCCGTTTTATGTAAAAAAATATAACCAATTCAATAGAAAATAGCATATTTTACAGAATAGGGGATTGATTTATATAGTGATTTAATAATTTTTAGCATTTCTATTGACAACTTGCTTCAATCAAAATACAATGATAGAGTATACAATTTATCTGATGTACGGAATAAATGTTGTACACGCCTGAACATTTTTAAGCAGGCGTGTTTATTTTTATAATAAGAGGTGCTAAATGTCAGTTTATAAATCGAATTATTGTCCTCATTGCAATGAAATGATAGAAACAAAATTCAAGAAAAACACTATTAAGACCAATAGTAATAAAAATTTTGGAAATCCGCTGAGGGAATGTCCCTATTGCAAGAAAAGTTATTTGGATGACAATATCCAGGAGCCAGCGCTTTTATCACGCTCCAATCTTCTCACGAAGGGCTTATCATCTGCACTTTCAACAATAGCATCTTCTTTGCTGATATCAATTCTTCTTGGCAGCTATGCTGCAAGGTTTATGTCTGGCAACATGAATATGGAGATTGATGATGTGACTGCCATCAAATTTATTGCTCCTTTGGCCATAATAATTACAGCAGCTGCATTTAAGGTCATAAAGCCTATGAATTTAAGAAGTGAAGTTGAAGCATCTCTTGAAAGGTTAAAAGATGAAGAATATTTAAAGACACTGGTAAAGTTTAAAAAAGATATTGTTTCGCCTGATTCTGCCTATGCAAAACACATGGCAAAAAATAGACAAAAAAATTAGCCAATTCAAAAAATATGGCACGCCCTGGTTAATCCGGGCGTGTATTTTATTGTTCATAATCATTTGGCTTACTTTAATTTGTCGAAATTTGAAAATAAATTTTTAACAAAAGAGGTCGAATTATACTATATAATTAAATAGTTGGTCAAAAACAACCTTATTCGACAAAGGAGATGCAGTATTATGAATTGCGCAGTAAAAAGAAGAATACAAAAACCATTTTTATGTTTTAATGATAATATTGCATCAGAAGTAAACCGTGGGTTTGAAAAACTTACAGGTTATTCAAGAAATGAGTTGCTGGGAAAGACAGCATATGAAATAAATAAAATACTGAAGACTGAATCGCAGGTTGTATTGGGACGTCATTCAGACGTGAAAGGTCTTTTCATTTTTACAAAGGAACTTGAACCGGTTGAGGTTGAAGTAAGGAGCACAATTCGAAGGTTTGATAATGAAAGGATTTATTATTTTGACGAGAAGAAGGATTCCAGAATTTTTCAGTTGCTGCCCTATGTGATTGCAGCCCTGAAAAATAATCAATCGGGAGTTGTTGTATACAGCGCCTGCGACGGCATTGTGCTCCAGGCCAATGAAAAATTTTTAAGCCTTTTAAAAGTTCCCCCATGCTGCATAGGAGATTACATTGGTAAAGGATTGAGGGAAATATCAAATGAATTTGATAAAAGCCATTATCAGGAAATTTTCTTCAATGTTGTCAAAACCGGAATGCCTTTTTATTCAATGGAATTCAAGGCTTTTGACCAGTCAGATGTTTACTGGAACGTTTCTTTGGTCCCTGTTGCCATATCTGGTGAAGTGAAGTATGTGGTTTATACTGTTTCAGATGTGACGGAAGATGTTGTGAGAAGAAAGATAGTCGAAGAACAAAAGCAAAATCTTGAAGCAATAATTGAAAGCATGTCAGACAGTTTGTTTACGATGGATGATGATTACAACATCGAAGCATTGAACAGTGTGGCAAGGTGCTCAGCATTGGAGTTTGAGTCGTCAAAATTTGCTGAACGATTCCTGAAGTATGATTACTATGACTTTGATGGAAACAAGCTTTCCTATGAAGACCATCCTGCCTATAGGATTTTAAAGGGAGAAAAAATAAGCTGTTTCAGGTATTGTGTGCAAAAACCACACGGCACATGTTACTTGAGCCTAAGCGGAAGTCCTGTGTATCGTGAAGACGGCACCATAGCAAAAGCTCTCGTATGCATACGTGACATAACGGAGCAGGTTAAAAAGGACAAGTTTATCAGGCACCAGAAGGAAGAACACCTGCTGATCAAGGCTCAGTATGACATTTTGAACAGAATTTTTAGGAATCTTGACTTTGGAGTGCTCAGGTGCACTTATTCAAATTTCAGGATTATTGATTTCAATTACAAAGCATTTCATGATATGAAGCAAATTGCCCATGACGTGCCATCCTGCTCAAATTTGAAGGGAATGATTTTAATGGATATTCTTTCAGAGGCCGGAAGC
>NZ_JAJUJR010000237.1 GCF_029265225.1 Sedimentibacter sp. | reverse complement strand
TGAAAAAATCGCTGTATATCAATTGTGTCTTTTTCAAAACTCCATCAAGGTTTCTGGAAGCTTTTCTGATATTTTCTTCATGGTTTAAATTCAGCATTTCCTGTATTTCTTTTTCCTTCATCATGCTCACTCCTTGTTTAGAAATAAAAAAGCGGGTTCTCTCCAAAAGGACGAGATAACCCGCGGTACCACCTTAATTGTGTAAAAACACCTCTCATATGTTCAATCAAACATTGGCATTATAACGGTGCCGGACGCTTTATCCTACTGTTATTTCAGAAAAGTTCTCAGGAGTGATATGTGTATATTTATACTGCCGGCTTCCACCACCCGTCGGCTCTCTGTAAATAATGTGTATACACCTGTCTCCATCAGTGAAACTATAAAATTGTATTTGATTGTAATATCCAATCATTCCTTTGTCAAGAACAATTTTTAAAATTTAATTTTAGAAAAAAATTTAAAAAAGTATTGACATTGTTTTATGCACTGTATATAATACAATAAAAGTTAAGACAAAAGCATTGACGGAGACAAAAATATCCTGATATAACTGCAGAGAGCCGGTGTATGGTGAAAACCGGTGTTATATGATATAATGATCACTCCTGAGCTTCTGAGTCGAAGAAAAGTAGACGAAGACGTATTTCTGCGTTATAAGAATAGAGTTCAAAAAACATTAGTTTTTTCGACTTGAATGAGGCGATATTTTTTTATCGTAAAATAGGGTGGTACCGCGAAAGACCTTTCGTCCCTATATACAACTATATGTATATAGAGACGAGAGGTTTTTTTTTATGACCTAACCCCATATGCACGAGCGACAGCGAAGGGCAGATGGTTGGTAGGTCAAACGCAACGAATTCCCAATTTATGCGACCGGAGGGAGCAAATAAATTGGTGAATGAGACTGCGAATCCGCCTAACCTTCAAAAGTCAAGTTGAAAACCAAAAATCAGGAGGTTAATATGTGCAGAACAATAAGTTTCAAAGTATCAAGCGGAATGGATTCAGCAGTAAGAGTGCTGACAACATTAAGAAGAAAGCAGTTTGATGTTAAGGGTTTCAGCATGGAATCCATAGACGCAAACAATTCAGAATTCAGGATTATGCTGGAAGATGAAAAGAAGCAGGGCTTTGACAGGGCAATGCTTCATATGAAAAAATTTGTCGATGTGTATGATGTTTGTGAGTATATGAACAACTAAGATCCCAAAGGGACGTAATTACTGTTAAAAGCTGGCCTAAGGCATTTGCTATTATAAATCAAATATTGAAAATTCTAGGAGGAAAAAGAAATGGGTACAATGTATTACGACAAGGACGCGGATTTAAAAGTATTGGAAGGAAAGACAGTGGCTATCATTGGCTACGGAAGCCAGGGACATGCACATGCCCTTAATCTTAAGGAAAGCGGAGTTAATGTTGTTATTGGTTTGCAGGAAGGAAGCCGTTCAAAGGCAAAGGCTGAATCTCACGGACTGAGAGTTTTGACTGTTGCTGAAGCATCAAAGGAGGCAGATGTTATCATGGTTCTTGCTCCTGATACAGCACAAAAACAAATTTATGAAGAAAGCATAGCTCCAAATCTGGAAGAAGGAAATGCCCTGGCATTTGCTCATGGATTCAACATTCACTTCCATCAGATAATTCCGCCTAAAAATATAGATGTGTTCATGGTAGCACCAAAGGGACCTGGACATCTTGTAAGAAGAACTTACCAGGAAGGCAAGGGCGTTCCTGACGTATATGCTGTATATCAGGATTATACTGGAAAATGTAAGGACATAACTCTTGCATACGCTAAAGGTATAGGCGGAACAAGAGCCGGCGTAATTGAAACAACATTCAAAGAAGAAACTGAAACAGACTTGTTCGGTGAGCAGGCAGTTCTTTGCGGAGGAGTTACAGAGCTTATGAAGGCAGGCTTCGACACTCTTACAGCAGCAGGATATCAGCCGGAAATTGCATATTTCGAATGTCTCCATGAAATGAAGCTCATAGTTGACCTTATTTATGAAGGCGGATTCGAAAACATGAGATATTCCATAAGCGATACAGCAGAATACGGCGACTATATAACACAAAGAAAAATCATTACTGATGATACAAGAAAAGCAATGAAGCAGGTTCTTTCAGACATTCAGGACGGAACATTTGCATATGATTGGATTTCTGAAAACAAGGCAGGCAAGCCAAGATTCCTGGCAATGAAAGCAAATAATCTCGATCATCCAATAATAACAACAGGCAAGAAATTAAGATCAATGATGTCCTGGATAGGAAAAAGCGCTGAAGGACAAGAATAATATAAGTTACGCGGCAGCAAGGAGGAAATATGAAAAATTCAGGCTCACAAATAATTTTAAAAGTCCTAAAGGAGAAGGGCATAGATACATTGTTTGGATATCCTGGCGGTGCTGTAATACCTTTCTTTGACGCTCTTTATGATGAGCTTGATTATTTCAAGGTTTACAGACCGGCCCATGAACAAAACGGCGTACATGCTGCAGACGGTTATGCAAGGAGCACGGGAAAGCTGGGGGTGTTTATAGCAACTTCAGGTCCCGGTGCCACAAATGCCATTACAGGAATTGCCAATGCGTATATGGACTCAATTCCGCTTTTGGTAATCTGCGGGCAGGTAGCCAATCCGCTCATAGGAAAGGATTCTTTCCAGGAAGTTGATATTACCGGACTAACCATGTCCGTCACAAAACACAGCTACCTTGTGAGAAAAGTTGAAAACCTTGAAGCTGTCATAAGGGAAGCTGTGGAGGTTGCTAATGAAGGAAGGCCCGGACCTGTTCTCGTGGATGTTCCAAAGGACGTATTCATGCACATGTGTGAATACAAGGGGAGTTCTTCAGAGAAAAAATATGAAGCTAATCTGACGGATGAAGAAATGCTTTTGGAAGCTGTAAAGCTCATCAACAGCGCAGAAAAGCCCATTATTTATGCAGGCGGCGGTGTTAGGATTTCAAAAAATGATTCTCTCTTGCTCGCCTTTGCAGAAAAAACAGACATACCGGTTTGCAACAGCTTCATGGGTCTTGGAACAATTCCAAGGAGCAACAAATTATCACTTGGATTTGTAGGAATGCACGGTTCACTGGAAACAAACATGGCAGTTACAAACTGTGACTTGCTCATAGCAATAGGTGCCAGATTCAGCGACCGTGTAATTGGAAGTCCTGACAAGTTTGCTCCTAAGGCTAAAATCATTCACATAGATGTGGATTCTACGGAGGTTGACAAAAACACCTATGAAAGCATTCCTTTAATAGGCGAAATGAAATCAATTCTTGAAAAACTGCTCCAACAGTCTGAAACGAAAGACAGGAGCAAGTGGCTGGAAGAAATCATGTCAATCAGGAAAAAGAATGACATTGAAGGGCAGTTTGTTCCTGAAAACATATTGAATGAAATCAACAAGGTTTACAACAAAAACACAATAGTTGCCACTGAAGTGGGTCAGCATCAGATGTGGACCGGACAGTACTGGCAGTTCAACAAGTCAAATGAGTTCATCACATCCGGAGGTCTTGGAACAATGGGTTTCGGGCTGGGGGCTGCCATAGGCGCTCAGATAGGAAATCCAAACAAAAAAACTGTTTTAGTAACAGGTGACGGCAGCTTCAGAATGAATTGTCAGGAACTAGTGACAGTGGCAAAGTACAAACTTCCAATTAAAATAGTGATGTTCAACAACAACACTCTTGGAATGGTAAGACAATGGCAGAGGATGTTCAGCAATGCAAGATATTCTGAAACAGACAACTACGATGAAGTCAATTACCAGGTTCTTGCTTCTGCTTACGGCATAAAGTCCTACAAGGCAGAAACTTTGGAGGAACTTAAAAATATTCTTTCAGAAACATATAACAAAAATGAACCATTGTTCATAGAATGCAAAATAAACCATGACTGCAGCGTTTATCCAATTGTTCCTCCGGGAAGACCCATAGATGAACTTCTGCTGAACGCTTAAACTAAAATTAAATAAAATAGCACACACAAAAAGGATGCCTCAGGGCATCCTTATACTATTGAAAAACATTGTTTTCCACATATTGTAGGGGCGGACCTTGTGTCCGCGCGCTTTGTTGATTCAATAACATCTTATATTCGGGAGAACACGAGGTTCTCCCCTACAACCCGTGATTTCAAATTTATGGTAAGATATCAATTCATCGATG
>NZ_JAJUJR010000474.1 GCF_029265225.1 Sedimentibacter sp. | reverse complement strand
TAAGATTGTCAGACATATATTTATTTTTGTGGTATGCAAGGTAAAAGTTCCTTGTGAGCTTTATGTCTTTTATTTTAACTGCATGAAGCTTATTGTCTTCTATTTCTTTTCTTACAAGCATTTGTGAAATGACAGTAAGTCCCTGTCCGCTCATGACAGCATTTTTTATGGCTTCTGAGTTGTTGCATATCCATTTCTTGTTGATTGTTATTCCCATGCTTTCGATTTTCTTTTCAAAAAGTTCCCTTGTTCCGCTGCCTTCTTCCCTGAGAATGAAATCCTGATTGTTAAGTTTTTCTGCACTTATTTCTTCAACTGATGAAAATTCATGAGAAAGTGGGCAGACAAGAATGAGTTCATCCGGTACTATGGGGATTGTTATTATGTCACGACTTTTAATTATTCCTTCAACAACTCCGATGTCAAGGGTGCTCTTCAATATCATTTCTTCTATGACATTTGTATTTTCAACATAAATCTGCGTCATGGCATTCGGATTCTGCATTTTGAAATCATTTAAAATATTGTTGAGCACGCATGTTCCCACAGTAATGGTTGCTCCAATTTTCAAGGAAATGTTGCTGCTTGTTTTAAGGATGCTTTCTTCCATTTCTTCAAATGAAGAAACAATGTGACGGGCATATTTCAGCAGTCTTTCTCCTGCTTCCGTAAGATAAAGCTTCTTTGACAGTCTTTCGAAGACTCTCACTCCGTATTGCTGTTCTATTTCTGCAATAGCCTGGCTTACTGAGGGCTGAGTCATGAAAAGTTTTTCTGCTGCCGTACTCATCTTACCATAATCGCATACTGCAATGAATATTTTCAAATGTCTTATTGTCATGATTCCTCCATAGGTAATTACCTATCATATTATAAAATAATACTATTTTTAATTATGAAATTCAAGCTTTATAATAAAAATGTTTAAAATACTTGATAGTGCGGAGGAAATTATGGAGATTACAGCAGAACAGAGAAAAAAAGTTAAGGGTGAGGGATTTTTGTCCAACAATGACATGGAACACTTTTCAGCAAGAATAATCACTGAAAACGGAGTTCTCACTTCAAAACAAATGAAAAATTTAACATTGGTTGCAGATAAATACGGAAATGGACAAATAACATTCACTTCAAGACTGACCGTTGAGCTGCCGGGAATTAAATTTGAAGATATAGAAGCAGTCAAAAGTCATGTGGCAGAAGACAACATGTCCATAGGAGGCACAGGCTCAAGGGTTCGTCCTGTTGTTGCATGCAAGGGAACTGTCTGCACAAACGGATTTTTTGACACTCAGGCAATGGCAGCTGAAATTCATAATCGCTTTTACACAGGCTACAGGAGTGTAACTCTTCCTCATAAGTTCAAAATAGCTGTGGGAGGATGCCCAAATAACTGCGTAAAGCCTGATTTAAATGACTTAGGAATTGTGGGCCAAATGGTTCCAAACTACGAC
>NZ_JAJUJR010000377.1 GCF_029265225.1 Sedimentibacter sp. | reverse complement strand
CATAGCTCTTGCCCAGCTTGACATAATCTGCATAGAACTTAAGGCAACAAGGACTCAGGCATTCACTTTTGCCACGGTTCCGTCCCTTCTGGCTGCATTGTTTCTTCCGGTAAGCTTCATAACAATGATTCAAATTGTTGGAGGAGTTGTGGCTGTCATAACATCCGTGCTAGTGATACCCGGGTATATTAAAGCCATAGAACATTCAAATGGAAATCTTATGCTCGGAAGGCTGGGGAAAAATAAAATATTATTGAGCATGGTATTGGCATCGTATGTATTAATGGCGGTTTCTTCGTTTATAAACTAAAATTAAAGGAAGGATAAAATGAAAATAGCACTGTTAGCTCCAGCTGGTGCAATGCACCGCTACAACGGCATGTTTCATAAAAATCTGCACTATGCACCCATAACACTTTCTCTTCTTGCAGCACTTGTTCCGGAAGAATTCAATGCTGAAATAAAGATATATGATGAAACAGCTGAAAAAATTCCTCTTGATATTGATGCTGACATTGCAGCAATTACCTGCATTACAGGAACTGCTTCAAGGTGCTACAGATATGCCGATTATTTCAGAAAAAGAGGCATAAAGGTAATACTTGGAGGAGTCCATCCCTCACTTAAACCCTATGAAGCAATGGAACATGCTGATTCTGTTGTGGTGGGTCTGGGCGAAAACAATTTTCCAAGAGCACTAAGAGACTTCCAGGATGGCTGCATGCAGAAACTTTATTTTCAAGGAGAAAGCACAACAATTGAAAACCGTCCTCTGCCCCGCAAAGACCTTTTAAAAGGGGACAGCTACATTACGCTTAACACTGTAGAGGCAATACGGGGCTGCAACTTAAACTGTACATTCTGCGCCTACCCAAAGGCATTTGGAAGTAAACTCTACAAGAGGACAGTAAAAAACATAACTGATGAAATAAAAACTCTCCAGGGAAGAATTGTAGTATTTCCTGATGTTAATTTAATAGCAGATACTTCTTTTGCAAAGGAACTTTTCAGAGAAATGATACCACTTAAAAAGTGGTGGTTCGGTCTCACAACTTCAGCAATAGGAGATGATGATGAACTGCTTGAGCTTTTTGAACAAAGCGGCTGTAAGGGACTACTCATAGGATTTGAGTCTGTGAACCAGGAAACCCAGAGAAGCATGAGAAAAGGCGTCAACAAGGTTTATGAATACCAGCTTCTCATGGATAAACTCCACTCTCACGGCATAATGGTTATGGGATGCTTTGCCTTTGGAAGTGACGATGATGAAATAGACGTGTTTTTAAGAACTGTAAATTTATGCCTGGAAGCAAAAATAGATCTGCCCAGGTTTTCTGTAATAACTCCTTTCCCAGGGACTGACTATTACAGACAGCTTGAAAGAGAAAACAGAATAATTGAAACGGACTGGTCAATGTACGATGTGGAACATGTTGTTTACAGACCAAAAAATATGACTGTTAAGGAGCTTGAAGAAGGAATAAAATGGGCATGGAAGGAAATCTATTCCGTTAAAAACATAATAAAGCGCATAGACATTAATAATTTATGGAAGATAAATATTTTATACGGCATTTTTTTCGGCCTTAATTTTGGATACAAAAAATATGCAGAATCTTTCGAGGCATACGGCAAGACTGTTATGGCTGACAATTCCGATATTCCTGATTAAAGGAGCATTATGAAGATAGCATTTATAAGGCCCGGCATGTTCGGGAAAAAGTCAAGGGATGCAATGATGCCCCTTGTTTTTGCAATAATAAAGCCGCTTACAAAAGCACCCATAGAATTTTATGATGAAAAAATAGAAAAGCTGCCGGAAAGACTGGATGCTGAAGTTGTGGCCATGACTGTGGACACATTTTCTGCCGGAAGGGCTTATTTTCTTGCCGAAAAATATAAAAAAGAAGACAAGTTAGTAATAATGGGAGGGTTTCATCCAACCATGGTTCCTGATGAATGCCTTGATTATGCAGATGCGGTTGTAGTGGGAGAAGCAGAAGATACATGGCCATTGGTTGTGGAGGACATAAAAAACAACTCCCTGAAGAGAAAATACATAAGCAGTAACAATTCCGACTTATCCAAAGTGAAATACGACTACACGGTTTTCAATGGAAAATATTACAACAACATGGCGTTGGTGCAGTTTGGAAGAGGATGCAGATACTGCTGTGATTTTTGTTCCATTAATGCATTTTACAGGGGAAATGTCCGTGTAAGAGATGTTGAAAATGTAGTTAAAGACATTAAAAAGATAAAAGAAAAATATATTTTTTTCGTTGATGACAATATTTTTGCTGACAGGGAAGAAGCTGTAAGATTGTTCATGTCCATGAAGAAACTCCGCAGAAAATGGGCATGTCAGATATCAATTGACATAGCAGAAAGTCCTGACACTTTAAAAATCATGAAAGACAGCGGCTGCATGATGGTTCTCATAGGCTTCGAATCATT
>NZ_JAJUJR010000154.1 GCF_029265225.1 Sedimentibacter sp. | reverse complement strand
TTCAACACATATAGTAAAACCAAGTAAGACAAAGTAAGACTAAAATTGAACCGGAAGGTCGTTGGTTAAAAAAGCATACTTAGAAAAATAATAAAAAAAGTACTTACAGTAAATTTTGTAAGTACTTTTTATTATTATTTTTAATGGTGGCGAACTTTTGGCGAACTCAAATTTTTCAACTTGTGCTCAAGCTTTGCAACCATTGATTTTAGTGAGCCATGAGGGATTCGAACCCCCGACGAACAGATTCGAAGTCTGCCACTCTATCCCCTGAGCTAATGGCCCGCGACTAATTGATTATATTACAAAGTCGTGATAATTTCAATAGTTATGATAATAAATATTTCTTATTTTAATAGTATTATGCTGTAATAGTCTTATCAGTAAGATACAAAAGGTAAAATACAAATGCTTAATCTGTATTTTACCTTTATGTAAATGCCAATAGCATACAAACAAGGTTCATTGGAATTATAGTGCTTCACAGACAGCAGGATTCATATTATTTTTCAACTGCGACAATGACTCTAATATGTCCTCCTGCGGGATAAAGTGTGTCATAATATCCTGTAAGGGTGTAGGAGCCCGTGTTGATTGCTGAAAGTTCTGTCAGGCTGTACTCCGAACTTGTGCCTGAAGAACGCAGGTACACCTGCACATTCTCGGATACCTTGTAAATTCTGTTTCCGCTTGATGCTGATAAAACTGAAACTTCATCAAGAGTTATGCCCGAAAGATTTCGCATGCCTGTTATTTGTCCGTCAGTATAGTAAAAAATGGCTGCTCCCTTGCTGATATTGTAAATCTTGTTGGTTGTGGTGAGAACTCCGGAAACATCGTTAACAATATACTTATATGTTCCGTTCATAGGCTGTTCTTCACTGAGAGAAGCGGCTTCCGATTTCTCAGCTTCAGTTATGAGCCCATATGAATACATGTCTCCTGTAACATCATTCAGTATAAGGTGGCTTATTTCCTTATTCTCATTCAATACATAGTAAGAGACATTTTCTGACTGAATCTTTGCTCCATAAAGCCTTGAAGGGTAAACAACAGACCATTCTCCGTCATCGGCAACGTCCAGAATTTTTATGTCATCTGCTAAAACATATCCTCCAAGTTTAGCACCGGTTGAACTTATGGTTCCTGAAAGACTTCTTGTTCCGGTTTTTGTCACGGTGAGTTTGCCCTTCGCATTGCTTACAGTCACTATATTTCCTTTTTTGTAATAATTATTTGTTACCGTGTATTCACGAACCACACCGTCCGTGCAGGCAACGGAAACAACGTAATCAGCCTTGGTTGATGAACCGCCCAGACTGTAGGTGGAAAGTCTTGAATCTGAAACAACTACACCGTAGTCAGCAACATCAATGTCACTGGACCCTACCACATCAACAATTTCACCATCCATGCCTATAAGCAGAGCTACAGTATCTCCGATGGAAAACTCGCCGGCAGAGGATACCTTTAATTTTGCAGCTGAAGTACCTAGACTATAGCTGTTTCCGGCAACCGTGATTGTATCAGGTGCAAATGTACCCGGTGATGCATCTGTATAAGTACCGAAGATTCGTTCTGAATATATCCATACAGTCCTGGCATTTGAATTGTAATAAATTACATCATATAGGTCTGCAGATTTATCTGTTGATATTTTTCCGTTGTAATAGACAGAAGCATCAGAAATGTCAAATGGCAGAATCAATGACAAATTGTTATCCTTAACAACATACGGCCCTTCAATGTCTTCTTTCAGCAAATCTGAATAGTCGATTTCACCGTTGGAATTTACAGAATACCCAAGTGTTGTGCCATAAACGGAACCATTTTTGTCTGTTGCACCCATCAGGTTGTAAAAAATAAACATGCATTCGTTTCGGGTAAGAGCACGTCCCTGCACCGGCATTATTCCTGAATTCAGCTTCAGTGCCTTAAATTTTGAAATCTGGGCACCCGGATATGTTCCTTTTAAATCAGATGACTCATAACCAAGAATCTTTAGAACCGCCGAAGCTGCTTCCTCAAATGTTATGGTGTTGTCAGGACGAAATGTTCCATCCGAATACCCCAGCATCCATTTTTCATCTACTGCAGTCTTGATGTAATCAGAAGCCCAATGACTGTACTTAACGTCCTTAAAAGGTGAAAAACCTGAACTGTCTTCAACAGTGTCCCTGTAAACAGAAGCTGAGACCAGCATTTTTGCAAACTCTGCCCTTGTAACGGAATTTGAAAGATTTAGATTTCCGCTTCTGTCTCCAGTGATTATTCCTAAGGCAATCACGGTTTGTTCCGCTGTTTTGTAATCCGTAGCTGCATATGCCTGAGTTGACATTGATGCAGCAAGGCATAGGCAAATGATCACCGCAATTATTTTTTTCATTATTCAATTCTCCTTTATTATCATTATTCATAACGCAAAGCATCTATGGGATTGAGTCTTGCTGCTTTTCGGGCAGGCAGATACCCAAACAGTATACCGATGCCTACAGAAACGCCAAAAGCCAGCAATACCGACCACAGTGACGGCGCAATGGTTAGATCAGCCGACATGACCATGGTAACAACCACTGTTCCCAGTGATGAAAGCAAGTAGCCTATGGCAATACCAATCACACCCCCAATGGCGCTTGTTGTTCCTGCTTCAATTACAAACTGCAGCAAAATATTGTTGTATTGGGCACCAAGTGCTTTACGAATACCGATTTCTCTTGTTCTTTCCGAAACCGACACCAGCATGATGTTCATAATTCCGATACCCCCTACGAGCAGGGAAATGCCTGCAATTACAGTCAAAACAGTTACAACAATGTCTATCATGCTTGTCATTATGTCAAGCATCTCCGACATGCTTATTATGGAATATGCATCTGTGCTGCCGAATGTCTTGTACAACACTGTATTCAAAGCTTCCTTTGATTCCTTGACCTTATCCTCTGTCACCATTGCAAATGAATAACTGTTTATGGTGCCTGTTCCTGTCAGCTTTGCCGCAGTAGTATAAGGAAGGAAGATGCAGTCATCGCTGCTTCCTTCTGTGCTGTCAGAAATATCGTCAAGCACGCCTGCTATTACAAAATAGTCATTATTAATTTTAATGGTATGACCCAATGCGTCACCGGAAAACCATTCATCGGAAATATAGCTGCCTATGACGCATACTTTGGTCCGGTTCAAGACATCGGCATACTTGATGAAGCGCCCTGAGGCTAAAGTATACATCTTCATTTCTCTGTAATCTTCGCTTACTCCTGAAACACTGGTGTCCTCCAGTTCATCAATGCCGATCTTGACCACTCCCATTACATTCACTGTGGGTGACATGGACGTGAAAAGATCAGGATTCCCGTCAGACGCATCATACATCTCGTCTACTGAAATGTTTCGATTGCTGCCTCTGCCGGTCACGTTGACTGTCAGGATGTTCGTTCCCATGCTCTTAAAGTTTTCCACCATATAGTTTTCCATGCCGTTTCCAAGGCCTACTATGATGATTACCGCAGCAACACCGATGATGATGCCAAGCATGGTAAGAAATGACCGTGCCTTGCTGCTTAAAATGCTGCGAATTGCAAGTTTGAAAGTTCGTGATATCCTCATGATGTCAATTCCTCCATTGATGCATTTGACGCCGTTTCTTCGGATGTCTGGCTGTCATGCATAACCCTGCCGTCCTGCAGACGGATTATTCGCTGTGCCTGCATGGCTATGGAATTATCGTGTGTGATCAGCACAATTGTGTTTCCATCTTTGTGCAATTCCTTAAGCAGCTCAAGGACCTCGATGCCAGTTTTGGAATCAAGCGCTCCGGTCGGTTCATCTGCCAGAATCACAGATGGGTTTCCTGCCAGAGCACGTGCAATGGAAACTCTCTGCTGCTGCCCACCGGATAACTGATTGGGGTAGTTTTTCAGTTTGCCTGACAAACCAACTCTATCAAGCGACTTCAATGCCCGTTCACGCATTTCTTTGTCCGACAAACCTGCATAAAACATACTCAGTTCCACATTTTCAATGACATTTAGCTTTGGCAGTAAATTGTACTGCTGAAATATGAACCCTATCATTTTATTCCTTATCTGAGCCAGCTCTCTGTCGTCCATGCTGCCAACATTTCTACCGTTCAGAAGATATTCTCCTGATGTGGGTACATCAAGGCAGCCTATAATATTCATGCAGGTAGATTTACCGGAACCTGATTGACCTACGATAGCTACAAATTCCCCCTCAAAAATTTTAAAGGTTATTTCATCAGCAGCCCGTACGACAGCATCTCCCATATGATATATTTTTGAAAGCTTGTTCAGCTCAATAAGCGGCTTCATTGTATATTACCTCCGTTTGATCCTCCCAGCAATTTCTGACCGCCTTTTTGCGGGAATGTTAAACCGGTTGCCTGAGGAACTGAATCTTCCATGTATGCAATCACATCACCTTCTTTAAGACCATCAGTGATTTCAATATATTCATCATCGCTTATTCCGGGAGTAACCTGAATGTATTCAAAGCCTTCAGGAACGCCGTCCTCCTGTAAAGCGGTATTTGTCTTAACAAGTATCCTGTTTCCGCGGGAAAGTGCCTTGACCGGTACCACAATGGAATTTGAATGTGATGCAACAACAATCTCGGACTGTACATTCATTCCCGGCAGAAGATTCTCCTTTTCATCAATGCGTATTTCAACCGGATAGGAAGTTGTTCCATTACTGGTGGTACCGTTTATGTTTACCTTTGTCACCACTCCAGCATAGATTTCTCCTGGAAGAGCTTCAGCCGTAACCTTGACCTGCTGACCGACCTTAACCTTTGCTATATCCAATTCATCCACATTCAGAGTCATGGTTAAATATGAAAGGTCAAATATTACGCAGAGGGTTTCTCCTGCTTCCATTGTATCTCCAGTTTTATAGTTTTTTTCAATTATTGTGCCGGCAATAGGTGAAGTTATGGTATAATCCTCAAGCTGTTTGTATTGGTTTTCAAGAGAGAGCTCGCTGCTTTGAAGAGAATCTCCGCTGTTTGCAGCGTCAGTCTCCAGGCTGTCACTTGACAAGGCTATTATTGTTTGATTTTTAGAAACATTGTCTCCCTCTCCAAAATATATTACAGAAACTTCTCCCGAAACGTCTGCTGTGACCGCTGAGTCACTTTTATATTTGAAAGTTCCGCTTCCATTGCAGGCAATGTCGCCAACCATAGCTGTGGCTGCCTGATCCGGATAAATTCCTCCGGGGTTTTGTACATCAATTGTTACATAGCGCACCAGCATATTGCCGTCCAGACGTTCATCTACTGCACTTATCTCTACAATGCTGCCGCGTATCTGTTCAAAGGTACTGTCTAGCGTTACCACTGCAGTCTGGCCAACAGAAAGATTTACTGCGTCATTGGCAGCAAAAGGAATAACAAGACTCATTGTAGAGCTGTTTCTTATTTGGGCAACGGTCTGTCCAGACGTAACCTTGTCTCCTTCATACACAAGAAGTTCTGTAATCGTTCCAGATTCACTTGCTTTAACATTCAGGTCATCAAGAGCGTTCAGCTTTTGACTGTAGTTTCTTTTGCTCTGAGTAAGTGACAGCTTGCTTTGTTCAATGTTTATGGATATGTCTGAGCTGTCTATTTCAAAAAGAGTCGTATTTTTGTCAACCATATCACCTTCTTCAACTGGAGCATTCAGT
>NZ_JAJUJR010000181.1 GCF_029265225.1 Sedimentibacter sp. | reverse complement strand
TTGAGAGCTTTGAGCCAAGCTTTGTCTTCCGTGTCGCTGAAAGGATCCTTGGGCTCAGTTATGTCAAGGTCCGGATACAAATATCCGAATGCATCAATGGTTGCAGCATATGGTCTCATGTGGCAGGCACCGCGCTCGCTTGTTCCGAAGGCAATTGTCATGGAGGAGGATCCCCTCGGGTCGGTGGCTGAAATTTCCATGCCCTTTACAGCCATTACATAATCCATTGCTTTACCGCCGATTTTTTTGGCTGCAGCAAATGATCCGTCTGCATACAGGTCGCCGCATCCTTCCCTGAGACACATTTTCCTAAGCATTTCTGCCATTGCAGGACCGTTTCCAAAGTTCATTTCAAGGCCGTCGGTCTGTTCCTTGGTGATTATGCCTTTTTCATACCATTCCATGATTGCGCTTACTGTGGAGCCCCCTGATATGGAGTCTATTCCGTAAATTGTTGTATAATATCCTGCCATGCATATGCTTTCATAATCCGAAACGCCGCAGCGCGGACCAAATGCAGCAAGAGATTCATATTCCATTTCTCCTACTTCCACATCTCCCATAACAACATATTTGTGGCATCCAAGCTGGCATGCATAGCATGTCCTCCTGGTCACCTTGTATTTATCCGTGTTGTTCCAGAGATTGTATGGAAGTACCTTTTCAATTTCCTCAAATTTGTTGTCGATGAAGTTTCTTGTTGGAAGTATTCCGAAATCATCAGCACCGCCAACCCATGCAGGAGTGCCATAGCCATGAACCGGTCCCCATGTGTATGCTTCTTCGCGAAGTTCTCTCATGGAATTCTTGAAAGCTTTCTTAAATGCGTCAGTGTCTGCAATTTCAACCTTGCCGGTTCCGCGGACTGCAACAGCCTTAAGGTTCTTGCTTCCCATTACAGCACCAGCCCCGCCTCTTCCTGCAAAGCAGTCATCGCTGAATATGCAGGCAAGGCTTGACAACTTTTCTCCTGACTGGCCTATGCAGCAAACCTTGATGTCATCACCTTCGGCTTTTTTGATTGCTTCTGTTGTTTCCCTTGTATTCAATCCCCATAGGGAGGTTGCATCCTTTATTTCAACCTTGTCATTGTCAATGAGAAGATACACAGGTTTTTCGGCTTTTCCTGTAAATGCCACAGTGTCATAACCTGCAAATTTAAGCTCTGCTCCAAAATGGCTTCCCATGCTTGAAGCTCCTATGGTGTTTGTCAGTGGTGACATGAAGCACACGCTTGTTCGCGATGCTGAAGGAGCAGGAGTGCCTGTCATTGGGCCGGTGTTGAAGCTTAGCAGGTTTTCCGGGGAAAGAGGATGTGCGTCAAGAGGCATGTGGTTCCACAAAAGAGCAATACCATAGCCTTCGCCGCCCAGGTATCTTTTGATATAATCTGCGTTTAAATGTTCCTTTTTGATGTTTCCGGTAGACAAGTCTACTTTCATTATACAATTTTTATATCCCTTCATGTTAGCCTCCTACCACGACAGCGCCTGACGGGGGCACGCAGAAACACATTCCGGCAATCCGCCGCACAAGTCACATTTAAAAGGTTTGACTTCACCGTCAAAATCAGTCATAACAATTGCACTGAAAGGACATGCTTCTGCACATGAACCGCAGCCAATGCATCCTTCACCTATTACAACGGCTCCCGAATACGCGTTGCGGGCAATTATTTTTTCCGGGCATGCTTCTGCACATGGCATGTCAAAGCATTGCTGACAAACAGTGATTTTGAATTTTCCAAGCTGTCCAAGTTCTGAAATCTGAATACCTCGTGTCTGAGGTGACACAGCATCCGTGTGATTCAGGGAACAAACTGCTTCGCAGGTCCTGCATCCCTGGCACACTTCCTTGTTCGTTTTAACTTTAATTACTCCTGGTTTCAATTTACACCTCCTGATTTTTTTAACCGCCGCCGCCAATGGGAAAGAGATAAAGTTCATCACCTTCCTGAAGAACGTAGGACTTGTTTTTAAGGCTGCCGTTTACGCTGCTTTTTGTCCAGATTCCGCTTACGGGAATATTCATGAATGTTATGGCTTCTGCTATTGTGAAATCGTTTGGAAGTTCCACAATTTTTTCCCTGAAACCGCATGAGGCAGCCAAAAGTCCAGTCAGTCTTACTTTTACTTTCATAAAATTCTCCTTTGCTCAAAAGAATACAAAAATACCGCAGCAAAAACATGCTGCGGCTCCTTTTCAAAAAGGGGGGCGAACAGATTGCTCCATCCACCTGTCGTTCTCAAAGGCCCTGTGGGTCCGTGAGAATCGGAGCTATTCTGATTAAATTATAAAGGTTATTGCAACTATAAGGTCAAGAAATATTTTTCAAGAAATTTAAATTTTTACAGGAATTTGCAGCTTAAAAAACATGCCTCTTTCATTTTCGATAAAATCAGGCAAATCAACAATCACTTCACAAATGTAATCGCCTGTGATTATATAGTTTCTCAAAACTGCTTCATCCAGCAGCTTGTTTGCATAGGGAATCTCCATTTCAAACCTGTTGCAGTATATACAGAGGTATGTGTTGGGAGGTACTGCAGTTACAAGTTTTTCAGGAACATTTTCAATATCCACGAATACAAACAGCTTATCGGAAACATAATTTCTGCTGATTATGTTCTCCTGAGAAACAGTGCTTCCTGCATTGCAGAAATAAGTGCTTCGAAGCCCCTTGCTATCCATGTCTTCCTTCAGTTTCCTCAGCTGCTCTTCATAAACCTCAATGCCGAAATTATAAAAGTTTGTGTCGGTAGTGTAGCTGTATATCCATCTTTTTTCAATGAATTCAAGCACAATGGTTCCATCGGGCGGCGAAGATTCGTATCTTTCATAATTTTCAACTGCACGCTGGAGCGCTATTTTTTGAAACTTAAGGGACTCAATCTGTTTGTCGATTTGCTCCCTTTTTTTCTCAAGAACATGTTTTGTAAGTTTAATATCACAGTTGTTAAGCTGGACTGAAATATCCTTTAGGCTCATTCCAAGGGATTGCATATACTGAATCATGTCAAGGCGGGCGCTTTGCTTGATGGAATAAAATCTGTAACCGGTAACTTTGTCCACTTCCACGGGTTTTAATAATCCAATTTTATCATAGTAGCGAAGCGTTTGCTCAGATACGCCGTTTATTTGCGCCATCTGACCGATTGTCAGCTTTTTCATGGATGCCTCCTGAAATATTTATATAATTAAATCATATCAAAGTTTTGAAATATTACAATAAAATTTTATTTTGAACATTGACTTTAATAAAATTAAGGTTTATATTTAATATTATTAAACATAATGATAAAGTAATGTTAAATAAAGTGAGGTAACAGTATGACTATTGAAGTCTTGCCTGAATGGCTTAATAATCTGGAAGAAGAAGATATATCATTTATAAAGAAGTTTCTGCTGTCCTCAGGTTCACTAAAGGAAGTTGCTGCAATATACGGGGTTACATATCCAACGGTGAGGCTGAGGCTGGACCGATTGATTCAAAAAATACAAATAAGCGAGGAAAATGCAAAAGAACCGTACATTTCCCTTATAAAGAGGATGGCTGTCAATGAAAAAATAGATTTTGAGACGGCAAAGATATTGATTTCTGAATATAAAAAATTAAAGGAGACTGAATGATGAGCAAGACATTGACATTTTTAATTGCCGGTGTAATTTTTATACTTCTTTTGGCGGCACTTCAAATATTTCTTTCAATGAGGAAGAACAAATACCTCGGGCTGATTCTTCCTGCAATAAATCTACTGGTTGCAGCCTTCATGTCTTTTGGAAGCATGATATATACGGGAGAAATTGCCCCTATTATAACAGCATTTGTATTGTTATTGATTCCTGCAGTCATTAATGTTGCAATTTACCTGGCGTGCAGGGAAAAAGTAAAGGAAAAAAACAAGCAGGAAATAAATAAAATGAATATACAGGATTTAGAATAATACCATAATAACAAAAATCGCTGGCGTACCAGCGATTTTGTTTTGTTTATTTTGCTGCAGATTGGCCGGCAATGCGTCCAAATACAGTGATGTCGGCTATGGCATCGCTTCCCAGTCTGTTTGTTCCGTGAATGTCTCCCGTTACTTCTCCGGCTGCAAACAATCCTTTTATTGCTTCACCATTTTTGTTTAAAACTTGTGCTTCTGCATTGATTTTTATTCCGCCCATTGTGTGGTGCACAGCAGGTTTGGAAACCATTATATAGTATGGTCCCTGACCAAATTCAACCAATGTTCCTCTTTTGTTGAATTCCTTGTCAACGCCGTCTTTTGCATACTGATTGTAGTTTTCAACTGTTTTCTTAAGCTCTGTAGCATCTATTTCAAAGAAAGCTGCAGCTTCTTCTATTGTGTCTGCCTTTACTAACTGTTTTCTTGCAATCAAGCCGTTGTATTCTGACTCATGAGTAACTGCCATACCTGAATCTGTCATGGCAGACTCATCCCAGAACATGTATGATACTCCGCCTGTCTGCTCAATCACTGCATTTGAAATAACATCCCTTCTTTCAAGTTCCTCAACAAATCTTTTTCCTTCCTTGTTAACAAGGATTGATCTTCCTTCCATACGAACATCACCTACATACAAAAGTGAACCGGATTGTGTGTCGCATGTTGGGTATGTCTGAATGTATTGCATATCAACAAGCTCGGCACCGATTTTTTCAGCCAATGTAATTCCGTCTCCTGTGCTTCCCACTGAATTTGTTGAGAGCATTTTTTCATTCATGTTTTCGTTGTATTTCATTCTCATATCAAGACTTGCACCAAATCCGCCGGTTGCAATTATAACACCTTTATTTGCATGATATGTTATTGTCTGGCCGCCGTAGACTGCCTTAACACCTGTTACCTGCCCGTCAGCATTTTGAATTAATTCTGCCGCAGAGGTATTTTTGTGAAGAGGTATATTTTTTTCAGTGAGTCTTGCGCTTAATTTGCTTATCATTTCATAACCTGTTGCATTTTTTGGAACCAGGCTTCTTTCAACTGAATGACCACCAAAGAACAACATGTGATCTTCAAATACCATTTTTATG
>NZ_JAJUJR010000449.1 GCF_029265225.1 Sedimentibacter sp. | reverse complement strand
TTAAAGTAAATGATAATGATTATCAATATCGAAATATTGATAGTCATGAAAAGGAGAATATAATGACGCTAGACAATATAAAGCCTGGTCAAGGCGGAGTAATTTCGACAATAGGCGGGCAAGGAGCACTGAGAAGAAGGCTGCTTGACATGGGACTGACTCCCAATACGCGTGTTCAAGTAAGAAAGGTTGCTCCCATGGGAGATCCCATAGAATTGTCTTTAAGAAGCTATGTTTTGACTATAAGAAAAGAAGAAGCATCAAAAATTGAACTGAAAGAGGTATTCAGTATATGAAGTATGTATTTGCCCTGGCAGGAAATCAAAATTCGGGAAAAACAACGCTTTACAACAAGCTTACAGGCAGCAATCAACACGTTGGAAACTTTCCCGGGGTGACAATTGAAAAAAAAGAAGGGCAGATAAAAAAGTATAAGGATTCATATCTGGTTGATTTGCCCGGAATATATTCATTGTCTCCCTACACAATGGAAGAAGTTGTAACAAGAGATTTTCTTCTGAAGGAACACCCTGATTTAATACTTAATATAGTTGATGCAACCAACATAGAAAGAAATCTTTATTTGACTCTGCAGCTTATGGAATTGTCAATTCCCATGGTAATTGCCCTCAACATGATGGATGAAGTGAAAGCCAGCGGTAATTCAATAGATGTTAAAAAGCTTTCAGATCATCTGGGAATTCCGGTTGTTCCCATATCAGCCAGTAAGGGTGAAGGAATTTCAGAACTTGTGGATGTGGTCATGAAGACGGCCATGGAAAAGAAGCCTCCAAAGAAACTTGATTTCTGCACAGGCGAGGTTCACAAGGCAATTCATTCCATATCTCATCTCATTGAGGAGCAGGCTGAAAAGTCAGGCTATCCTTTAAGATTTGCAGCTACAAAGCTTGTTGAAGGGGACGAGCCCACAATGAAGGAGCTTGCCATTTCTGAAAATCAGAAACACATAATAAGCCATGTGGTTGATGACATGGAAAAGGCACTTAATACAGACAGGGAAGCAGCCCTTGCAGACATGAGGTACATATATATAGAAAAAGTCTGCAGGGATACAGTGATTAAAAAGCAAGAAACAAAAGAGCAGATACGTTCTGAAAAAATAGACAGAATACTTACCCACAAATATCTTGGAATACCAATATTCTTCAGCATAATGTTTTTTGTGTTCTGGATAACATTCGGAGCCATAGGAGCGCCGCTTCAGGGATACCTGGAAGTAATCATAGGAGCATTCACTGAAATGGTTTCTGAGTCTATGAATGCGGCACAGGTAAGTTCATGGGTTTACTCCCTTGTAATAGATGGTATATTTGCAGGAGTTGGAAGTGTGCTTTCGTTCCTTCCTCTCATCGTCATATTGTTTTTCTTTCTTTCTCTTCTTGAAGACAGCGGATACATGGCGAGAGTTGCGTTTTTGATGGATAAAATGCTGAGGAAGATAGGTCTGTCGGGAAGAAGTTTTGTTCCTATGCTCATAGGCTTTGGCTGCAGCGTTCCTGCAATAATGTCCACAAGGACACTTGCAAGTGAACGTGACCGCAAAATGACAATTGTTCTTACACCGTTCATGTCATGCAGTGCCAAGCTTCCTATTTACGGAATGATAACAATGGCATTTTTCCCTGAAAATGCAGCGTTGGTAATGATAGCTATTTATATGACGGGAATACTTACGGCTGTTTTTTCGGGACTTCTTTTAAAAAACACAATATTCAAAGGTGAACC
>NZ_JAJUJR010000475.1 GCF_029265225.1 Sedimentibacter sp. | reverse complement strand
GTATAAATGGGCCAAAATTAAAGGTTTAAAATGGAGTGAATCTTATGACAAAAAGTATTTATGCAAAGGAAAGTATTATAATTTAATGGTCAGCTTGCCTAAATTATACGACTTGGATATGGAATTTAAATTGAGAATTAAATATGATGACAAGGAAAAGGTTGATTATATATTAAACAAATATTACAATTTATAACTTTCAGCAGTCAGAAAGCACTGTTATGATTGATAATGAAATTGATTAGGGTGAAAAATGATAGACATCACAGATAAAATTAAAAACAAACTAGACCAGCTTCCTGAGCTTCCAGGCATCTACAAAATGATTGATGCAAAAGGAAAAATAATTTATGTGGGAAAAAGCAAGTGCCTTAAAAAGAGAGTAAAAACTTATTTTGCAGACAATCCGAAATGGGAAAAAGTCAACAGGATGGTACGACTCATTGACAACATAGAATACATTGTAACCGACACTCATCTGGAGGCAATGCTTTTGGAATGCAGCCTTATTAAATCCATTCAGCCTATTTTCAATTCACAGATGAAAAACGACAAACGTTATGTATACTTGAAAATTGAAGATTTCAATCGTCACAATTCCTTAAAGGTTACAAGCACCAGGGAAGAAAATTCCATCGGACCTTTCAGGAACAAGTACATGCTGTATGACATCATTGATTCTCTTAAAAACCTGTACCCCATAAGAAAATCAGATAAAAGCTATGATTTCGAATACCACCTCTTTCCTGTTTCCATGAATAAGGAAGCGTTTCAGGAAAACAAAGAGTCATTGCTGCATTTATTCTCTGACGGAAATAACTTTGATATTTTCATAAATGCATTAAACCAAAAAATGCAGGCTGAATCATCCCTTTGCAATTTTGAATATGCAATAATGTACAGAAACATGATTCAAAAAATGGAATATCTTAAAGGAGCAATAAATAAATACAAAAGCATCATGGCTGCAGACATGTTTATAACAATACCTCTGCAAAATGGATTCAAGCTTTTTTTCATATCCTGTGGAAACATAGTTTTAAAAGAAAAGCATGCTGAAATAGGCGAATTGAGCGACGGAATCAAATATGATTTCATAAGGCGGGGATTTAAATCTTCAGAAAGCTTTTCAACTGACATGGATGAAAAATCGCACATGGATTACAGGGACATCCTGTATTCGGAAATAATAAATCTTCCCGACAAATACAAGACTGTGGGGACGGACCTTTTAATTAAGTAATTGGATTAAAAGATCCGTCCCCGAAATTTATTTAGTATTCTTTTTCTTGTTGTATGTTCTCTTGCGAATTTTTTGAGTTTTTGCTGGTTTTGCAGTTTCAGTTTCCTGTTCCGTTGGATTGTGTCTTAATGACACCCACAGGGATGTACCTTCTGCTCCCTTCGTGTGCATTTCAAGGAAGTCAAATTTCTTAAGAAACTTCGAAAGCTT
>NZ_JAJUJR010000379.1 GCF_029265225.1 Sedimentibacter sp. | reverse complement strand
TGACTCATAGACTTGATTATAGCATAACAGTAATTTTCAGACAACATATTTTATAAATACTAAAAGCTTAAAGCATTTAAAACAAATGCAATTGACACTTTCTGCTCTGTTTGATAGAATTGAAACTGTTACAGGTAATTTGTATGGAACGGCAAAAATTAAGCCGGATGCCAAAAATAATAAATAGGGGTACATATGAGACAGAAAAAATTACTTGCATTAATATTAATTTTGATTTTCACGCTTTCAATCACAGCATATGCAGAGGAACAAAATAAGAGCACATCTTTAACTCCGTATTCTTCGACTTACAACAAATATATAAATAATCCCTACGGATATGAAATCACTCTTCTTAACAGCCTTAAGCTCAACGAGGACATAGGAACCGTGAAAAGCAGATTTGAATCTGAAGGGTTGGTGGTCGAAGTGTTGTATGACAATTTTGCCAATACTCTCAATTCAAGCAGCATATATTTGAATTATGGGAACAAGGGGATTTTAAGAAATCCTGATTTTAAGATTACAGATGAGTACAACCACAATTTTAACGGAGCGTCTGGACACATAGTGCTTTATGAAAGAGAAAAACTTTCTAATGTTGAAAAAGACCGCAATTACTATGCAACAATAACTTTTGCCAGGAGTTCAAAAGAAGTTATAACAGTATTCATGAAGTCGTCACAGCCAATATACATTGATTACATAATGCCGGCTTTCAGACTTACTGAAAAGTCGGGCACAATGAAAGTAGATACTGTTTTTGAACCTGTTGAGAAAAATTTCGATGAACAGACAAAGAAGTTTTACGAAGATTATTTGTTGAACAATGAAAAAGTTGATTTCGGCATATTTGAGCCAACATTTCCTCTATATGCATACAGGCTTGCTCAAATAGAACAACAACTTGATTACAATTTCCCTGTTGTTCTTTTGTACAACTCTTTTTCTCTTCCTTACAAAAAAGACTACATGAACAAGGCAAAGGAACTTGGTAAGGTTGTTGAATACACTCTTTATACAACAGACATCATCAATGGCAAAGAAGAAGACATTACACTTGAAATCCTTGACGGCAAATATGACGATTACCTCATACACCTTGCCCAAAGCTTCAATGAATATGATTTTCCTGTTCTTTTCAGGTTAAACAATGAAATGAACGGCGAATGGGTATTGTATTCATCTCACAAGGTTGGAAAGGATACAGACTTGTTCATTGCAAGCTGGAGATACATATATGACTTGTTCAAGGAACAGGGAGTAGATAATTTAATATTTGTATGGAATCCAAACGAAAAGTCATTTCCGAACTTTTCATACAACAATTACCTATGTTATTACCCGGGCAATGAATATGTTGATGTTGTAGGACTTACAGCTTACAATACTGGCAATTACTACAAGGGCGAAACATGGAGAAGTTTTTCTGAAGCTTACGATCATTTTTATTATGATTATGCAAAAAGATTCAAGCATCCAATGATGATTACGGAATTCAGCTGTGCATCTGCCGGTGGAAACAAGAGTCTTTGGCATCAGGACATGTTCAATGTAATAAACAAATATGAAAGAATAAAAATTGCAGTTTTGTGGAATGGTCAGGATTACGACAACTCAATGCCCGTAAGGACAGTTTCAAGAAACTACAGATTTGATATTGAACAGGAAGTTATAAATGCAGTAAAAAGAGGACTTCAGGATTATAAATAACAAAAATATAGTAAACAAGGGCGGGCCATGTGCCTGCTTTTTTTGGAATTGAACTTTTTATAAAAAATAAACGTCTAAAAAATTAAACAATTAAGGAGGCTTTTATGAACAAAAAATCAATCCTATGGATTATAGCGTTAATTTTAGGTGCAGCAGTTGTGCTTGCAATTATAAACGGAGTTGTCAAAAATGACACCGGCATTGATTACGGCGACAAAATTGAAACATTCAATGCTGTTGTGCTTGAAAACAAAAAAACAACAATTCTGGTTGAGCCATTAAAAGGCGAAGATGAACTTAAATCAAGCGATAAAATTTCAGTGTCTGTGGTGAAGGACGGGGCAGTGTTTGAAGACTTGTCATCTTTCAAGGAAGGAAGCACGGTAAAAATCACTTACGACGGTACCATCATGGAAAGCTACCCTGCACAAATAAGGGCAATGAAGGTAGAAGCCGCAAGTAAGTAGAATTGCCAACACGTAGTGGCGGACCTCGTGTCCGCCCGCATTTATTTTTGTTGTAGTTTTTTTAAATAACATGCTATAATAGGTGTAATTATCATAGGAGGACTTTGAAATGAACATTTTGGTTTGCGATGATGATATAGAAATAGTAGAAGCAATTGAAGTATATTTGAAAAACGAAGGATACAACATTTTAAAATGCTATTCTGGGCTGGAAGCAATTGATAC
>NZ_JAJUJR010000460.1 GCF_029265225.1 Sedimentibacter sp. | reverse complement strand
GTTATGTTTAACAATAGCCGCCGCACTTTTAAGCAGTAATCCAGCTCTTGCTGCAACAAGCTCATATGAAAACGCAAATATGAACGGAATTAACATCAATTATATTAGCATTGACATGAAAAATTCAAATATGAAGACTGTGGTGTTAAATGCAGACAATCAGATGAACAGTTCTGATTCCCTTGCGAATATGGCCAAAAGCGCTGGAGCCTTTGCTGCCATAAACGGTACATATTTTGAAGCTTATAACGGGGAACCTGTTCCTTGGGGAACTATAATCAAAAATGGAAAAATAATTCATATTAGCAACGGCGGTTCAGTTGCAGGAATTACTTCTGAAGGTAAGCTGATCATAGACAGGCTGTCCTTTGATTTTGAAGTGTATATAAACGGAAAGTTAAGGTCAATACCCTGGAGAATAAATCACCCAAGCACAGAAGCAGAAGCAATTACAATTTTCACTCCTGAATATGGGACAACTGTTCATCTTCAGCCAGGAGCAAAGGCAGTGATAATAAGAAACGGCAGTGTCAATGAAATTTCAGTTACGGATTTTATTGTTCCAAGCGATGGATTTGCTGTAGTATATAATTCATCAGTTGTTTATTTGCTTGATGAGAGATTTAAAACGGGTGATGAAGTTTATTACAATGTAAACATAAAAACAACATTTACAAATGCTGATGACTGGGATGATGTGGTAAGCGCTCTGGGTGCAGGTCCGAGCCTCATCATAAACGGCAATGTTACGGCCGACGGCCTTTCCGAAGGATTTTTTGAAGCTAAAATCAATACAAACAGTGCAGCCAGGTCATTCATAGGAGCAAAATCAGACGGCACAATCATTATCGGAAACATGGGTTCTGCCACAGTGAAAGGTGCTGCAGAAACATTGAAGCAGATGGGATTTATGAATGCCATGTGCCTGGACGGAGGGGGCTCTGTTGCTCTTTACTACCCTTCAGAAAATGTTTCAATATCAGGAAGAAAAATAAACAACGGTCTGGCTTTTGTTGAGGAAAAAATTGAAGGAATCACTGCAGTGCCAACATCTTCAAAGGTGATGCTCGATGGAAATGATGTAAATATTGAAGCTTATAACATAGACAACAGCAATTACTTCAAGCTTCGGGATATTGCAATGATACTTAATGGAAGCAAAAAAAGCTTCAGCATAGAGTGGGACAACAGCAAAAATGCAATCACCTTAATAAAAAACAAAAAATACAGTCCTGTTGGAGGAGAACTTGCTACCTCAAATGTAAAAAGAAATAAAGGTGCAGTCAAGTCAAGTTCTGAAGTTTATTTAAACGGAAAAAAATTGACGCTTACATCTTACAATATTGACGGAAGCAATTATTTCAAGCTTCGTGACATAGCCGGAACATTGGATTTTGAAGTGACATGGGATGCTGTTCAAAATGCTGTAATTATTGATACAGCAAAAAAATAATATTAGATTTAAAATTCTGCCATCACGGCAGAAATTTTTATTATGAAATTGTGATGTATTTTTTTACTGGTTGAAAAAAAATTTAAACAAATAAAAAGTTCAACGCAGCAATTTAAAATTATCTAAGAATGAATATTTAAATTTCAATGCTATTTT
>NZ_JAJUJR010000113.1 GCF_029265225.1 Sedimentibacter sp. | reverse complement strand
TTGATCATTTTAAACAACTTAAGCACCTTAAATTTGATATTATTAAAAAAAGAGCGGACAATCCGCTCTATGAGTTTATTTAAACATCTTCGGTTTTCTGCATTCCTGCTGCTTTTTTAAATATGAAATATCCAGCCACAAACATGAGACTTATGAATACAACGCCTGTTTTCGAGCTGCCGCTTATTTGTGTTGTTATTCCCATGAGCATTGTTCCTGTAAATGATGCTCCTTTTCCGAAAATATCAAAAAATCCGAAATATTCGCTTGATTTTTCCTTGGGAATTATTTTTGCAAAATATGATCGTGACAGTGCCTGAATTGCTCCCTGAAACATAGCCACACATACGGCAAGGAACCAGAATTCCCATGCCTTGTCAAGCTGAAGGGCAAACAGGGCTATGAGGAAGTATCCGCCAATGCAGAATCCTATCAAATCCTTTGTCTTATATTTCTTTGACATTTTTCCAAACAATATGGCAAACGGAAAAGCAACCACCTGTGTTAAGAGCAGGGCAAACAAAAGATTGTTGTCACTTATTCCAACATCTTTTCCATAAGATGTTGCCATTTCTATTATGGTATACACACCATCAATATAGAAAAAGAATGCCAGAAGAAACGTGAAAATTTCCTTCTGATGCTTTATATCCTTAAATGTATTTCCAAGCCTTTTGAAGGCATTAGCAAATGCATGTTTTTCAACTTCGACATAATGAATTTGTCTGTAATTTTTAAGGAGAGGAATTGTAACTAAAAACCACCAGGCTGCATTAATGAGAAATGCAGTTCCTGTAGCCTGTGACGATGTCATATGAATTTTTTCTGCCGACAATATCAGTATGAGACTTATTACAAATGGTACACACGACCCAATATAACCCCAGGCATAACCAAGAGAAGACAGCATATCCATTCTGTCGTCAGTTGTAACGTCGGACAGCATGGCATCATAAAACACCAGGCTTGCTGACACACCGACCTTTGCAATTATGAAAACAACAAGAAATGCAAGCCACATCATTGGTATGGAAAGTGCGGCACATCCAAGTACCCCCATCATCAAAAACAATGTAAACAGCGGCTTTTTGTATCCCCTTGTGTCAGCCAGTGTGCCAAGTGTAGGCGCTAAGATTGCCACTATCAAGGTTGAAACAGAAATTGCATATCCCCAGTAAGCTGTGGAGTTTGCCTGGGATACACCGTAAGCTGAAGCAATGTTTTTAAAATAAATGGGTATAATTGTTGATACAAGCATGATAAAAGCAGAATTCCCAACATCGTACAAAATCCAATACTTTTCAAGATTTGATAAATTGCTTTTAAATTTAATCATAATCACCTCTTTAGCAGGTATATTTAATTACATATAATTTTATATTAATTCTCCCATAATTACAAGAAATATAAAATGTAGCTGCACTTCTCTAATATATTATATTTACAACATGAAAACATCTACATAAAATCTTCACATCTTTTTCGTAAAATTAATTGATCTAGATAGTTAATCTTTTACAATTTATGTCCCCTAAAAAAACAAGACCCCCGAGGGTCTTGTTTTTTTATCCAAAATCTTTGTTAAAGCGCTGGTTAATATCATCATTGCTTTTTATATTGTCACAATATTCTTCAATCAAGTTTGCTGTCGGTTCTATTGCATCCCTGAATAAATCCAAAAGTCTTTCATTTATTTCTTTAAAATTTTCATCAGGCTCATACTTCATCATCAGATCTATCATGCCGTCATAATTACCTGTGGCTTTCAGAGCTCCTGAAATCAATGACCGCTTTATTTTTCCGGGTGCAACAAGAAGATTCAAGTAAAATTTCATGGATTTCAATGCTTTTTCAATATTTTCAGCTGTCACACCTGTGAAAAACTGAGAAACAATCATGGAATTTCTGCTGCTTGGTTTAAGATGCGATGTGGGTTTGAATGACAAAGGCTCTAAATTACTTTCAATCATAAGTGCCCTGTCAAGTTCAACTTCTATTTCGCTGTGAGAAAATTTTTGTTCATATTGCCTGATTTGTGGGTGGCATTGGCTGTCAAGCATGAAATGGCATATGAAGCCTGTTATATATGAAATTGAAGCGTCATAATCATTACTCATGATTATTGCCTTCCTGGCATTTTCAAAAAAACACTTAGCCCCCTCACCGTGAATTGCGTGTCCCATGGCACTTATGTCATTAGATTTCAGCGGCTCGTAATAAAACAATATGTCCGGACCGTGAAGCCCTATGTTGTAAAGTTCAATGTTGTCATCAATAATTTTACTGATATTGCTGTTTAATTTTCTAAGCACTTCCATGCCAAATTTGTAATGAGCATACGTAGTAGGCATTTTTCACTCCTGGTGATTAATATTTTTTCAATATTTGAAAAGGAAGATGACAATAACCCCGTCCCCTTGTCATTCTTGTCATTTGTTGCAATACATCTTATTCTATATTATCAACTAAAATCACTTAAATCAATATATTTAAATTATTTCAAAAAAGAACCACAGACATATTCCGCCATATGGTTCTTTAATGATTATTTCATTTTATTCTTCAAGTAGTTCAATGCTCCGCCTTGTTTAAGAATTTCAAGATCAAAGTCTGATACTTCAAGCAACGTTACAAGCTCAAGATTCTTCTCAGGCACTCTCACTGTTACTTCTCTTTTTTCTACCTGATCCAATACATTTTCTATGACAAACGTGTCGTTCATGTCAATCTTGTCGTAGTCTTCCTTGTTTTTGAAAACCAGCGGAAGTATTCCATAATTTATGAGGTTTTCCTTGTGTATTCTGGCAAATGATTTTGCAAAGAGAATTTCTGTTCCGAAAAACATGGGAAGCATTGCAGCATGTTCGCGGCTTGACCCTTGTCCGTAATTTTCTCCGCCTATGATTGCTGAATGTTCAAGTCCCTTTATTCTTTCAACCAATGCAGGATCAGTGTAGCAGAACAGGTACTCGGCAAATTTCGGAATGTTTGAAATATACTTCAGTATGTTGGAGCCCCCTGGTATGATGTCATCTGTCGTAATGTTGTCACCCAGCTTTATTACCGAAACAGCTTCAATTCTGTCGCGCAAAGGTCCTCTGTTTGGAAGATCGCTTATGTTTTCACCTTTTATTAATTTTACTTCCTTGGGGTTTTCCACATCTCCCGGTTTTATTATGGAGCTGTCATCCACCTTGTACATTTCAGGTTCACTGCAAAGGGAAAGCACGCTTACATCCATAAAATCCCTGGCATCTGTTATGTGTCCTGTTATGGCAGTTGCTGCTGCAGTTTCAGGGCTCACGAGATAGACTGAAGCGCTTTGGCAGCCGCTTCTTCCGGCAAAATTACGGTTTGAAGTTCTCACCGCAACTCCGTTTACAGGAGGGACCTGCCCTATTCCAATGCACGGACCGCATGCGCATTCAAGAATTCTTGCTCCTGCTTCAACAAGATCGGCCAGTATGCCGTCTTTTATGAGATGTTCAAGCACTTGTTTTGAACCTGGAGCTATGGTAAGGTCTATGTCTTTGTGAACCTTGTTTCCTTTCAATACTTTTGATGCTTTCAGTATGTCAGAGTAAGATGCATTTGTGCAGCTTCCTATGAATACGGAGTTTGGTCTGACATCTGATACTTCTCTTGCTTTCACTACAAGGTCAGGCATGTGAGGTTTGGCAACTAATGGTTCAAGCTCACTTAAGTTGATTTCTATCACTTTGTCGTATTCAGCATCTTCATCAGGTAAAAGCTCCACCCAGTCCTCTTCTCTGTCCTGTGCCTTAAGAAACTTTTTTGTCACTTCATCGCTTGGAAATATGCCTGTTGTTGCCCCAAGCTCAATGCTCATGTTTGCCAGTGTGGCTCTTTCGGTAACAGAAAGAGTCTCTACTCCTTCACCTGTAAATTCCACGATTGAACCAACTCCGCCTTTTACTGATAAAATCCTCAATGCTTCAAGGGATATGTCTTTAGATGCAACCCCTGGATTTAATCTTCCTGTAAGCTTTATGTTCAGCACCTTTGGCGTTGTCATCTTAAATCCTTCACCAACCATGCATTTTGCAACCGTAAATCCGCCGCTTCCTATTGAAAGCATTCCCACAGCTCCTGATGTAGGAGTATGGCTGTCTGCACCAAGCATTATTTTGCCGGGCTTTGCAAAGCGCTGGCAGTGGAGGAAATGGCAAATTCCATTTCCGGGCTTTGAATAGTAAACTCCATACCTTTCAGCTGCCGTCTTCATATACAGGTGGTCATCTGAATTTTCAGAAGAAACAACCAGCGTGTTGTGATCCATGTAAAAAACCGATGCTTCTGTTTTAACTTTGTCAGCATTTACGCTTTCAAGTACCTGTGCTCCCATTATTCCCGTAAGATCGGAAGCCAGGGTCTGGTCAACCTTGACTGTTATTTGTTCTCCCGGAACCATGCTTCCTTCAATCAAATGGCTTTTTATTATTTTATTTGTAATGCTTAATCCCATTTTTATCTCCTTATTTTGTGATTCTTTCTACAGTCAGGGCACCCATTTCTTCTGTTGTAACACGGGTGTTGCCTTCAAGGAAAATATCCCCTGTGCGGTATCCGTCATGTAGAACTCTGTTTATTGCTCTGTCCATTGCTCTTGCTTCTTCAGATAAGCCAAGACCATATTCAAGAAGCATTGCCACAGCTGCCATGGAAGCCAGAGGGTTTGCAATTCCCTTTCCTGCAATGTCAGGTGCTGTTCCGTGTATTGGTTCAAACAGTCCAAATCCCTTGTCATTCATTGCAGCAGAAGGAAGCATTCCTATAGAGCCTGTTGTTACTCCTGCTTCATCGGACAATATGTCTCCGAATATGCTTGTTGTAAGAATCACATCAAAGTGGCTTGGCATGCATGCTATATCCATTGCTGCCTTATCAACAAGCATGTGTTCCAATATCACTTCAGGATAATCCTTGGCTACTTCAGTAACCGTGTCTCTCCAGAGTTTTCCTGAATACAGCGCATTGAACTTATCAACGCTTGTTACATGTTTTTTTCTTGTCATGGCTATTTCAAATGCTTTTCTTGCAACTCTTTCAACTTCAAACTTGCTGTAACATTCAACGTCAAATGCTTCTTCGCCGTATTTTCCTATTCTGTTTCCTTTTTCATTGAAATATATTCCGCCTGTCAGGTCCCTTATAAGCATCATATCAACGCCTTTTTCAATGACCCTGTTCTTTAAAGGAGACTTTTCCTTTAAATCTTCATATATTTTAGAAGGCCTTAAATTTGCAAACAAATTGAATTCTCTTCTTAATCTTGCCAGCCCTTTTTCAGGTCTGATTTCAGCCGGAAGGTGATCCCACTTTGGTCCGCCTGCTGCACCAAACAATATTGCATCACATGTCCTGCACACTTCAACTGTTTCTTCAGTTATTGGAACACCGCATTCATCGATTGAGCAGCCTCCAACAAGTCTGTGGTGGTACTCAAATGTATGTCCGTAAACCTCTCCTATTTTATCCAATGCTTTAACTGCCTGATTGATTACATCAACGCCAATTCCGTCTCCCGGTATTACTGCAATTTTAAAATTCATTTTATTCTCCTTTTAGATGTGATATTTATATACTATGAATATTTAATTTTTTACATTATGTCTCTGGGGTCTGCTATGCAGCCTGCCAGTGCACTTGCTGCAGCCACTGCCGGTGAAGAAAGATATATGAGAGATTTTTTTGTTCCCATTCTTCCAATGAAATTTCTGTTATTTGTCCCAAGCACAACCTCTCCGTCGCTCATGAGTCCGTAAGGCTGTCCGCAGCACAAACCGCAGCATGGATGTGAAACCATTGCTCCTGCCTCAACAAATGTCCTGATATAGCCAAGCTTCATGGCTTCCTTGTAAACCTTAAGTGTTGCAGGGATTACAACAAGCTTCATGTATTTTGCTATTTTCTTACCCTTGAGTATATCAGCTGCCACCTTCATGTCTTCAATGCTCCCGTTTGTGCATGAACCGATGTATACTTCATTTAATGGTGTTCCCATCACTTCATTTATGGGATGAACATTATCTACTCCCTGAGGACATGAAAGCTGAGGTACAAAGTCTTCCGCCCTGTACTTGAGAACCTGAAAATAATTTGCATTATCATCTATTTTAATCCAGTCAATATCTTCAAGTTTCATATTGAAATATTCAGCTGTTTTTTCATCGGCTTCAAACAATGCTGTTTTAACGCCTGCTTCAAGAGCCATGTTAGTTATTGTAAAGCGTGACTGCATGCTTAATTCACGGGTTGTGCTTCCCGTAAATTCCATTGACATGCCTGTGCCGCCGTCTGACTTTATGTCACCGAGTATTTTTAAAATTATATCCTTTGCATAAACTCCCTTTGGCAGTTTCCCTTCTATAACAACTTTAATTGCATTAGGAACTTTCATCCACAGTTCGCCGCTTCCCAAGGTTGCTGCCATTTCTGTAAATCCTATTCCTGTGCAGAAGCATCCTCCGCCTCCATATGTTGGAGTGTGGCTGTCTGTTGCAACAACCAATGTACCTGGAAGAGCATAACCTTTTTCATGCATGAGACTGTGGCATATTCCTTCTCCAATGTGGATTTTCCTGATTGCGAATCTCTCATGAAGCTCAATGCCTGCTCTGTAATGCCTTGGGTCACCTGTGGCCTGATTTGTGGGCATTAAGTGGTCCAGTACCACAACAGCCTTTTCCGGGT
>NZ_JAJUJR010000119.1 GCF_029265225.1 Sedimentibacter sp. | reverse complement strand
GCCATTTTATAAACTCCTTTTTAATATTTGCTCCCAAACCCGCTTTTCATTTTATTCCAAAGCCTTGTGATATGATCTGATTGCTTCGCCTGAAACAAGCCTTCCTTCAATAACATTTTCCTTTGGATTGTAAATATCATTAATGTTCCACAATCCGTCTGTAGGAACCGGAATATTTTCCATTGGTACATCCAACAGATATGGGACATTTGACTCAATTGCTTCCCTGAAGGCTTCCTTGAACTCGTCGGCTGAAGATATCTTCCTCGATTTTACACCGTATGCTTTTGCAACTTCCGACCATTCGGGATTATACTTTTTGCCATCCGGAGTATAGAATACTGTTCCAAAGGAGTGATTGAAAGCTCCTCCTTCAAGTCCTGCTATAGTACCGAACGCATAATTGTTCATTATTACCCAGACCACGGGAATATTTTGCTCAACTGCAGTTGCCATTACAGAAGGATTTGTTCCAAAACCTCCGTCTCCTATTAAGGTTATAACCTTTTTATCCGGAGCTGCCAGTTTTGCTCCAAGTATTGCTGCTGAACCAAATCCCATTGTAGCTAAACCGCCCGGATGGAATATTGTGTCTGGTTTTGTTATATCAAACTGCTGACCAACACCATTTTTATTCCAGCCAACATCTGTGAAGATGATTCCGTCTTCAGGAAATACTTCCCTCACATCCTTCAGGATTCTTTGAGGTGTCATTGGGAATCTGCCGTCTTCAGATATGGACTTGTTGGATTCTTTGAACTCCTGCTTGTATTTGGCTATTTCTTCTCTCAGATTAGGTCTGTCTATACCTTCCGGCTTAAGTTCCTTAGCAGCTTCAAGAATGGCTTTTAACGCCTGTTTTGGATCAGCAACAGCTCCTACTTCAACAGGATAGTTCCTTCCTATTTCAACCGCATCTAAATCGATTTGAATGAATTTTGATTTATTACTGAATGAAACTCCTTCATACCAGGAACTGCTGTCAGCTTCGGTCATTCTTGTACCGACTGCAAGAACCAGGTCTGCTCCTGAAGATTTGCCGTTTACAAAGTACGTTCCCCAGAATCCTGTCATTCCTACCAGAAGAGGATGAGTGTCTGAAATTCCGCCCTGACCCATAAGAGTTCTCGTTACCGGAATATCCAGAAAATCAACCAAGTCTGTCAGCTCTTCAGATGCATTGTGGTAAACAACCTGTCCTCCTATATGGATAAGAGGGTTCTTTGCTTCTATGAGCATACGTGCTATTTCAACTGCAGTTTCCTTTGGAAGAGCTGGCTTTACAGTACAGCGTGAATCCTTGTATGTTCTTTCGAAACATCTTTCATCCACTTCTCTTGAAAACATGTCCATGGGCACCGATATGAGAACCGGACCGGGTCTTCCTGATTCTGCAAGTCTGAATGCCTTGTCCAGAATATCAGGCAAAAGTTCCGGAGTATCAAGTCTCCATGCTCTTTTTACAAAGGGCTTGTATATGTCGTATTGAGAGCCGTCACAGTGCATGTTCACTTCCTGATGGGGATGCTTACCGTAATAGTAGCTTGGAACATCTCCGGCTATGACAACCATAGGAATTGAATCCAAAGCTGCATTGGCAACGCCTGTTACTGCATTTGTAAGTCCGGGGCCAAGATGTGTCATCACAACTGCTGCCTTTTTAGTTACTCTTGCATATCCGTCTGCAGCTGTTGCAGCTATTTGTTCATGCCTTACAGAAATGTACTTGATTTTTTTGCTTTGTTTTAATGCGTCCAGCATTGCTATTACCGTATGGCCGCAAAGCCCGAACACATACTTGACGTCTCTTCTTTCAAGGTAATCAACCAATTGGTATGATAATAATTTTTTCAATGCTTGCCTCCCGTTTTTATAAACTACTGTATGCTAGTGAATGCAATTCTAGATAATTTTTTGCAGTTTGCAGGCAGCGCCTTGCATGTTCAGCATATCCGAATTCCTTTACCCTTTCTATATTTGGTAATTCGATTGAGTAAACCATTTCCGGGCATCTGTTCATAATGGATGCTATGTCTATGGCACCTTCTCCCACATAAAGACGTGCATCACGCCCTGTGTGGATAAGACCTTCCTTGTCCGTAGGAATTTCAGCAGGTCCATCGCATATGTGTGCAAAATGGAACCATTCTGACGGCAGTCTATCCAGTTCTTCCAGTTTTACACGTGAGCGGTAAAAATGAAGGGTGTCAATCATTATACCTGTGTTGTCGCGGTTGACTGTCTTTAAAACTTCAACTGCTGACTGCAAATCGTTAACGTTTGCCCATGTAACAAATTCCAAATCAACCTTAAGACCGTATTTTTTCGCTAAATCAGCGAGTTTTGCAAATTGTTCAATATAAAACTCTTTATTTGGTGTCCAAATGCTGCTCAGTACGCTTTTTGCACCCAGTTGTGAAGAAACTTCAAATGCCGGTTCATATTGCGACACATCCACACCATCTACAATTCTTGCAAGTTCTATGTCATGAACCTTGATTCCGGTTATTTTCATGGCAGTCTTTGTTTGTTTAAGCATTTCTTTGTTGTGTGCCAAGTCATAATTCGGTTCATTCTTGAGTCCCATGTATATAGGCCTTATGCTGATATAATCATAGCCAGCCATTGAAGCTATATAAGCCATTTCCGGAGGAGCACAGCCTAATACTGTCAAGTGAGCCAAAGAAAATTCTCTTTTCATTAAATTCACCATTCCTTTAAATTAAATTAACTGATTTTATAATCAAACTAATATAACAAGAATTTTCGCACCGGGAAGAATCTCAAAGCTGTTATTCTTCACCGGCACAGTTATGTTAAAGAGTATTTTGCTGTATGTTATTTTTCCATTTCAGGGTCGTAGAAATCTCCAAACAACTCTTCGTCTGAAGGTCTGTCTTCCGGAATCGGTCTTGACACCCAAGTGGTGTTCATGTAATGTTTCAAAGCTATGTTTTCAGAAACTATGTTTCCTCCCCATGTTCCGCATCCCATGGATGAAGTCATTGGCATTCCGTTGTTGAAGGCTCCGGCATTTGCCTTTGACTGAGGCTGTCTGACCATTATTCTGCTCACTGGTGCTGCCAGGCCCAGCCTCATAATGTGTTCGTCATCAAAAGAATAAATTCCGCAGGAGTGGCCTTTTCCACCTATTTCGTATATTCCTCTCATTGCGTTGAGCGCATTTTCAAATTCGCCTTCATATTTGAAAACAGCCAGCAATGTGGTAAGTTTTTCTCTGCAGAAGAAATATTCAGGACCTATACCGTCGCCTATTACCATGATGAATTTCCTGTCGGCTGGAATTGAGAATCCTGCTATTTGAGCAAGCTGCTGAGGAGCAATTGCTACAGTGTCTGAAAGTCTGTGGAACTCGTCATCCCACATTACTTTTCTGAGAGATTCTCTTTCTTCGTCGTTTGCCAGATATCCGCCTTCCTTCTGAAGTTGTTCGAGCATATTTTCATAAATGCTTTCATGAACTACCAGGTTTCCGTCCGCCGAGCATCCTGAACCATAATCAGAAGTCTTGCTCAGCATTGTATTGTGTGCTGCTTCTTCAACGTTAGTGGTTTCATCAAATATCATTGTTGCATTTCCGGCGCCTGATCCATAGGCCGGAGTTCCGGAGCTATATGCTGCCCTTACCATAGGGCGACCACCTGTTGCAATAACCAGATCAGATCTTGACATCAGTTCCTGAGTCATGGCCACGCTTGGATTTGTTATGCTTTGTAATATATCAGCAGGGGCCCCTTCTTTTTCAAGTGCTTCTCTCATTAATCTCACGGTTTCAAATGTTGTATCCTTTGAACGCGGATGTGGAGAGAATATAAGGACGTCTCTTGCCTTAATAGCGTAGATAGCCTGCCCTGCAGGCGTTAAGTCGGGATTTGTCGTAGGTATGAGCGATCCGATGATACCCACCGGTTTAGCTATTTTTACTAAGCCTTTTTCCGGTATTTCTTCAATAACCCCAACACTCTTTGCTCTCAAGGCGTCTCTTAAAACTCCTCTTATTTTAAATCGTTTGCCCTGTCTGGATATTGGGTCTCCAAGACCGCTTTCTTCAATGCCCATGTCTACAAGCTTCAAAAATGTTTTTTTGTTAGCAACGGACCAGGCAACAGCCTGACACAATCTGTCAACCTTTTCCTGATCATAAGAAGCAATTATTTCTGCAGCCTTTCTTGCCTTTGCAAACAACTCATCCAGTTCTTGAATTTGTTCTTGTGTAATTTCTTTTGCCATTACGAACATCTCCTTATTATTAATACAAGTTCAATATTTAATGATCATTATGACTAAATTATAGATACTCAAGACTGACAAGTCCAATACCAAAATTAAATTAAAACCATAGAGACTTTTTATGGTTATTGTGATATAATTAATCCAGTAATTTTATTGTTCAGGAGGCTAACATGACATTACAGCAATTGCAATACTTTCGTGTACTGGCAAAAGTGCAGCATTTTACAAAAGCATCAGAAATGCTGTTAATATCCCAGCCTAGTTTAAGTTACTCCATTTCCCAGCTTGAAAAAGAATTGAATGTTTCTTTATTCGAAAAAAACGGTAAAAAAATAACACTAAACCATTACGGTGAGCATTTTCTCTCCTATGTGGAAAAATCGTTGGATTTGTTGGAAGAAGGCAAAAAATCACTTGAAACAATTATAGACCCATCTGCAGTAAAAATCAACCTTGGTTTTATTTACAGCATAAGTTCCACATTTATTCCTCAGATGATAAATGAATTTTATAAAGATTCTTCCAACAAGAACATAAAATTTAACTTTGTCCAGAATTTAAGTGACTGCCTTATTAAGGACCTTAAAAACGGCAAGCTTGATTTGCTGGTAAGCGCCAAACCTGACAAGGACATTGCATGCGTTCCAATCTTCAATCAGAACCTGGTTCTTATCGCATCTAAAAATCATCCCTTTGCTGGAAGAAGCAACATCGAGATATCTGAATTAAATGGAGAGCCCTTTGTGCTTCTCAACAAAAACAGTGCCTTGAGACAAATGTGCGATGAATTTTTTGAGGATCTGGATATTAAGCCCAATGTAGTCTTTGAAGCTGAGGAATGCAACGCAGTCATATCATTTGTATCCTTAAATTTTGGTATTGCAATAGTACCTGAAAAACTTGCCTTCAGCAATGATATAGCTGTAGTAAACATTAACAATTCAATATTTAAAAGACCAATTTACATGTGTTGGAACAAGGATAAAAAAATGGATCCGCAATTGGAAAAAGTCTACAGTTTTATAAAGAACCACTATTCTATCAACGATACTTCAAAAGTATTAATGGCTCAAAATATCAGTAAATAAAAATATATAGAAGACTTCTATGAGTCCGATACAATTATTGTATTGGACTTTATAATTTTTAAAATGTAATATATACCTAACGTCAAATACTTTAGATTTGATTTTTAGGAGGTTGACTAATGAATTTACCAAAAAAAGTAGTTCTATGTGAAGTTGGTCCTAGGGATGGTTTGCAAAACGAACCGAAAATACTCAGTGTTGAAGAAAAAGTAAAGCTCATTGATTCCATTACAGATTCAGGCTTCAAGGTAATTGAAGTAGGTTCATTTATGCATCCAAAGGCAGTTCCCCAGATGGCCAGCACAGATGAAGTGTTCAAAAAGATTAAAACGAAGGACGGAGTTGAATACAGAGCTCTCATTGCAAACATGAAAGGTTTGGAAAGAGCGATGGACTGCGGGTGTAGAAAGGTTAAATTAAACGTGTCAGCCAGCAAGTCACACAATCTCGCAAACCTCAACAGAACTCCCGAGCAATCCGTAGCCGGGTTTAAAGAAACGGTTCAAGCTGCTGCGTCCTGCAACATTGAAATATCAGGCTCTATTTCAATGCCCTTTGGTTCTCCCTGGGAGCATGAAATTCCAGTTGATGATGTCAAAAAAATAGTACAGGCTTACATTGATGCCGGAGTAACAGAAATATCCCTTTCAGACGCTTCAGGTATGGCAGTTCCCAGCCAGGTTTACAACATATGTACAGAAATGCAGAAAGAATTTCCCATGGTAAAGTGGATACTACACTTCCATAACACAAGAGGGCTTGGAGTGGCTAATATAATAGCTGGAATGCAGGCAGGAATCACTTGGTTCGACACATCCTTTGCTGGAGTGGGAGGCTGTCCATTCGTTCCAGGAGCTGCAGGAAATGTGTCCACGGAGGATGTGCTGCACATGCTTGATGAAATGAATATTGAAACCGGCATAGATCTGGACAATACAATTCTAATATCAAAAATGCTTGTAAAAATTCTTGGTCATTCTACAGATTCATATATTTTAAGGGCTGGCAAATCCAAGGACCTTATCCTTGATTTACCCACAGGTCAGAAAAAATAAGTTGAAAAAGGGGACGTTTCCTAACAGACCTTCAATATGGCCATAAGAACCGTCCCCGTTTTATTTACTTCTTAAATTTTTCATCAATTATATCATTATAAAATGGAGTTTTATATGCTGACTTATTTTTAAAGTCTGTTACTGCCTTTCTGACTCTGTTTATGGAGGCTATTGTACCCGGTCCGCCGATACATCCGCCTGAACATGCCATGCCTTCAAGAAG
>NZ_JAJUJR010000299.1 GCF_029265225.1 Sedimentibacter sp. | reverse complement strand
TTCCGGAAAAAAACACCGCTGATGAAAAGTCATCCATTTTTTCTGCAAAACGCGCCCTGTTGTTAATATAAAAATTGTTGTTCATTTACCCCTCCAAAATTATAATTTCTATATGTGTTGAAGCTGTCATCCTGAGCCTGCGAAGGATCTCATCTTTAAAAACAAGATCCTTCACTTCGTTCAGGATGACATAAACTTACATATCATCAGTAACATATTGTCAATGTGTCATACAATCAATAAATAAAACAAGTAAAATAATTCTTATTTCTAAGCTCTTAATTTATTACGCAGTCGAGTTCACCAATTTATCTGCTCACTACCGTTCGCATAAATTGGGAACTCGTTGCGGTTGACCTACCATCCATTTTTCAGAAAAACACTCTGAAAAATGTGTCTAGGTCATACCCAGTCTTTAGACCTTCCAACTGCCTTTTTCCATCCCTCGTACAGTGCGTTTCTTTTTTCTTCATCCATTTCAGGCTTGAACTTTCTGTTGATGCTCCAGTACTGGGAGATTTCACCCTTGGATTTCCAGAAACCCACTGCAAGCCCTGCAAGATATGCAGCACCCAAAGCTGTTGTTTCCGTCACTTCAGGTCTTTCTATGTTTACATTTAGAATATCCGATTGAAACTGCATGAGGAAATTGTTGGCGGTAGCTCCACCGTCAACCTTAAGTGCTGTAAGGTTTATTCCTGAATCTTCTATCATTGCCTCAATTACATCCTTTGTCTGGTATGCAATGGATTCAAGAGTTGCCCTTATTATGTGATTGCGGTTTGTTCCCCTTGTAAGCCCAACTATTGCTCCCCTGGCGTACATGTCCCAGTGAGGAGCTCCAAGTCCAGTAAATGCAGGAACAACATACACTCCGTTGCTGTCTTTTACTTTTTTTGCGAAATATTCAGAATCAGCAGAATCATGAATTATTTTAAGTTCATCCCTCAGCCACTGAATAGCAGCTCCTGCCACAAATATGGAGCCTTCAAGAGCATATTCAACCTTGTTGTCAACACCCCATGCAATGGTTGTTATGAGACCTTTGTTTGACTTAACCAACTTTTCACCTGTGTTCATGAGCATGAAGCATCCGGTTCCGTAGGTGTTTTTCATCATGCCTTCCTGGAAACAAAGCTGTCCGAAAAGAGCCGACTGCTGGTCTCCGGCTATGCCTGATATGGGTATTTCAATGCCGAAAATATCCTTCACAGTGTTTTCATAAAATTCTGATGACTGCCTTACTTCAGGCAGAACAGAAGCAGGGATGTTAAGCTCATGTAAAATTTTTTCATCCCATTTTAAATCTTTAATATTGTAAATCATTGTCCTTGATGCATTTGAATAATCAGTGATGTGAGTCTTGCCGCCTGTAAGTTTCCACACAAGCCACGTGTCAATGGTTCCGAAAAGTATTTCACCGTTTTCTGCCTTTTCCCTGACACCCGGCACATTGTCCAATATCCACTTTATTTTTGTTCCCGAAAAATATGCATCCACAACAAGGCCTGTATTTTCCTTTATGTATGGCTCCATGCCTGACTTTTTAAGCTGGTCACAAATTTCTGACGTCTGCCTGCTCTGCCACACTATGGCGTTGTAAACAGGCTGCCCTGTAGTTTTGTCCCACAGCACGGTTGTTTCTCTTTGGTTTGTAATTCCTATGCACGCTACTTCTTCTGCTTTTATGTCCTTTAAAACCTCTCTGGCTGCATTAAGCTGAGTTTCCCATATTTCCAAAGGATTGTGCTCAATCCATCCGGGATTGGGGTATATCTGCCTGAATTCTTTTTGAGAAAGTTTTACAATGTTTCCGTTTCTGTCAAAAAGAATAGCTCTTGAACTTGTGGTTCCCTGATCCAATGCAAGAACATATTTTGTATCCATATTTTCCCCTTCAGATTTATTTATGAAATTCATAATATAAATAATAATTAATATTATTATATACTTTCGGATTTAAATATTCAATGCAAAAAAAGAAACTCAAAAGAGTTCCTCGGACAATGTCAAACCCTATTTCTACAAATTGTAGGAGCGGATCTTGTGTCCACCCGCGGGAGGACACGAGGTCCTCCCCTACATGATGAAATAACTTTGTTGTCACCAACCTGAACTCAAAAGAGTTCCTTATATTGTATTGTTATTCTGAAACCAGCCTTTTTTCTCCGGTTATATCCTGTATTGGCTTGATGTCCTGAGTTACTTCAAGAACTCCCAGGAATTCTCCGCTGTTGCTTCTAACGGCAAAGTAACGTATATACACAAACCTTTCTCCCATTTTAATCCAGAAATCCTCATGGTCTTTCTTTCCTGATTTCAAATCCTTCACAATTCCTTCAACTATGTGCACGCTTGCAGGCGGATGGCAGTTTGAAACATTTCTTCCTATTATAGTCTTTGTTCGCGGAAAAATTCTTTCTTTTCCCTGGGAGAAATATTTAACCGTGTCGTCGTTTCCTACAAATGTTATGTCAAGAGGAAGGGTGTTAAGTATGTACTGAAGTTCATCGGCCTTAAGAACTCCGGTTGGGAAAGTAATCGCTCCGGGCTCCTGGGCTTCTTCTTTTATTTCTTCCTTATATTTTGCTTCCGGCTTCCATACAGGAACAAAATCAATCATATGCCCTATTTCGCTGCTGTCATCGGCTGCCTTTTTCCACTCATCTTCAGTCATTGTATCCAGAAGCATCGGAATCATTATATTCTCTTCCTTGAAAATCATTTCCTTAATTCTTGTTATCAAATCATCAATTCCCTTTTTCAGTTCTTCATTAAGAACGCCGTATGACAAATCAGACTGAATCATTTTAAGTTCATCCCTTATTTCATCATCCACGCCCCACATAACCTTTGGGGGAGCCGTGATGCCGTACTTCTCCATGTAAGGGAACAAAAGATTTTCCTTCTTTGAATAATGGATGTTAATTTTTGATAATTCCTCAAAACCCCTGCTTAAATTATCAATTGCATCTCTATTTTTGCTTTCAAGATTTTTTATTATTTGGTTTTCAATGATTCTTTCTATTTCCCTGTTTTCAAGCATTAAAACATTGGCCGGATGTCCCGGAATTTTCACCGGGTCGGTTTCTCTGTGAATTTCTTCTATGGAACCCTTGAATACTGCTGAATGGACATCACAAAGCCTTTGAACCTCTGAAATTGGAAGGCCTTCCGTTATTAATGCCTGTTCTGCCTCCGAAATTTCAGATGCAGACACTCCTGCAAATGCCTTCTCAAATTTTTGCTTTACATCTTCGACGCTTTTCCCCTCATGGAGCTCTTGAATAACCTGCTTGATTACTTCCTTTCTGTACTCCCTGTTATTGATTTGTTCGCTCATAATCTCTCCTTTATTTATTGTTTTATTTCATATCCTCTTTTTATAAACTCTTGTTTTATTTTTTCCATGTCTATTCCCTTGGCTATAGAACCCTTTTGTAT
>NZ_JAJUJR010000391.1 GCF_029265225.1 Sedimentibacter sp. | reverse complement strand
GAAACAGAAACAATCATAAAATAAAGATAAAGATATTCAATTCCTACGGCCTGATAATTTTCACCCTTTATTCCCATGTTGAATATCATGAGAACCGGAAGAAGAATTCCCGTGGAAAGAGCAGGATAGATTTTCAGTTTCAAACTTCTGTCACTTCTGAACATGGCGTTGGCAAAATCAAATGACTGTTTCTGAACCTGGTTCCTGCATAGAATCTTTTCTGCAGCCATCTGGAACAAATGTGTCTGATGCCTCTCTTTTTCACCGGCTTCAAGTTTTAGAAGAAGCTGCTCCATAATTTTGCTGAGTTTCATGTAAAAAATAAAACTTATAGAAGGAACTGCAATCAGCAGGACAGAAAAAACATATAAGTATGAAGACTTTCCTCCTCCGTATATGATTTCAAACGGAGCTCCGAACCACAAAACAGGATTGAAAAAATCCATGAAACTGAAATTGTAGTTCATGCTTCTTATTGAAGCAAAGTCAATCATTCTCACGGCTATCTGGTATCCTATTGACAGGAGCACTGTCAGAAGAATCTGTACTATGTTTATTATGTTTCTTAGAAGTTCTCCGTCAAAAAAGCGCAGCACTGCAAAATAAATAAAAATTGTAATGAAGAATATGAGCATATCCATGAATATTACTTCAAAAATAAAGATGATAGCAGCAAATATGCCGTGGGATAATACAAATACAACCATTGTTGGCCCGGCAAGGAAAATATTTAGTCTGCACATGTATATGAAAATATGAACGAACTTTGAAACAGAAGCTGTACTGCTTTCCACCGGCCTTGTCATTATGATATTCTTGTCTTTTGTGTCAAGCAGCACAAAAGAAAAATCAGATACAAGGTACATTGTGGTCATGAAAAAGAAAGCCCCGGCAAAATAAGCCATTCTGAGCATATCATCATTTATTATGAACATTATGGCAGCCAGAAATATTCCAAATATAAGATGCATTGCATATCCCTGCAAATATGATTTCTCAGAATGACTTTCCCTGTTGTTCTGTGCAATTACCGGTGACCTTCTTCTGTCAAGAACAAGCTTTGTGCTCACTATGGCACGCATTACTGTGTAATCAACTCCGAGCCTTTTAAAAACAAATCCAAACAAATCGAGAATCTTAAGTGATATATCCATGTCCCCTCCTAGCTCATGAAGGCTTCAACAAACCTGTCAGCAAGCATTTCATGATCATGAAAACCGGTTACATTGTTAAAGATTGATTCAAGAGATGTATCGGACTGTTTTTTCATTACTTCTTCAACCGAACCATCAATTATTATTTTTCCTTCATTTATCAGGAGAATTCTGTCGCTTAATTTCTCAACGACCTCAAGAATGTGCGAAGAATAAAAAATGGTTTTTCCCTCATTTTTCAGTCTTTGAATTATTTCCTTGAACACAAGGACACTGTTGGCATCTATTCCTCCTAAGGGTTCATCCAAAAATAAAATGTCCGGATTGTGAAGCATTCCTGCAACAATTGAAAGCTTCTGCCTCATTCCTTTTGAAAACGTGTGAATTCTGCCTTCAATTGCATCTTGTATTCCAAACACGTCCATCATTTCCCTTGCCTTTTTTACTGCAGCATCTGAATCCAATCCGTAAAGCATACCAATGAAGCTTATGTATTCCTTTGCAGTAAGATTGTCATACATATCGGATGCTTCCGGCACATATCCAATTTTTCTTTTGTATTCTGTCTTTCCTTTTACTTTATCTCCAAAAATATACACGTCTCCATCATAATCATCAATGAGCCCCAGTATTATCTTTATTGTTGTGCTTTTGCCTGCTCCGTTGGAGCCTATGTAACCTATGATTTCCCCGCTGTTCACATGAAAATTGATGTCTTTTAAAACTTCCTTGTTTCCAAAGCTCTTTCTGATGTGCTCTAATCTTAATACTTCAGTCATCCTAATACTCCTTATATTGAGATATGTCATTATAACATGGAAATCATCGTTATGAGATTTCTTGACAAAACTAATGCTTATTATGTAACAAATCACAATCATCACTGTCAACTTGTTGCGTTTAACCTAACAGCAATTTTTACTTCGCTAACACTCGTAACACCGGGTTAGGGCATAAAGAAAGGGATAAACATGGTTTATCCCTTTCTTCCCCTCTTTAATTATATAATTGCTTTGAGCTAACAATATAATTTATGCGTACTAACGCTCATTACTAATGCTTGATTAGGATTATATCACAAAATTCATCACTTTAAATGTGGTTGTAATAATTAATATGGTTTTATGTAATAATTAACAACTTTAAATTATTTCATATTTCATTTCAATTATTGCAGCCGTTTTCCTATG
>NZ_JAJUJR010000345.1 GCF_029265225.1 Sedimentibacter sp. | reverse complement strand
CTGGCCGTATCCGGAATGGGAATAATAAACAGCCTTCAGACGATTTTCTTGATGCCTATCATAGGCTTGAACCAGGGAACTCAGCCTATTATAAGCTTTAATTACGGAGCAAGGAAATATGACAGGGTAAAAACAGCAGCAAAGCTAGCCATAACTGCAGCAACGGTCACAGTAATTGCAGGTTACGCAATCATAAGATTGTTTCCGGTGCAGCTTATTTCAATGTTCAACAGGGAGCCGGAGCTCCTGGAGTTTGGAAAAACATCACTTTTGTCCTGGTTTTTGTGCATGCCTGTTGTAGGATTTCAGATCATAGGTGCAAATTTTTTTCAGGCAGTTGGCAAGTCCCGAAGGGCAATGTTTTTGACGCTCACAAGACAGCTTATATTTTTGATTCCTGCGATTATAATATTTCCTAAGTTCTGGGGAATCGAAGGTTTGTTTTACGCGGCACCATTTGCAGATTTCATTTCGTTTTTAATCACGGCTGCATTTTTCTTTTACGGCATCAGAACTCTCGAAAAAGCATAACATCAAAAAAGTATTATTATTTCTTTAATAATACTTTTTTTATCATTTATTTTATCTTCTTAAGACTGCTTTCCAATACCGATTCAAGCAGACCGAAAAAAATGGTAATTGACAACAAATCAGCCGAACCACCGGGGCTTATGTTTTTTTCCACAAATAAGCCGTTCATTTCCAGTATTTTTTCATTGCACCCTTCTTCATGAATTATTCCGCTTTCAAGAAACTCCCGTGAGATTTTCTTCACAAATTCCAAAGCTTCAAGTCCTCCCCTGTTAACAATGTTTGAGTCGTCGGATACACTCATTATGTGAAAAAGAACATCCAGCAATTTTTGTTCCGTACTCATATGAACATGGTACAACTCCCTGAGCCGCGGCAGAGAAGTATTTTCAACTGTGGGAAATCCGCTTTCTGCTTCGCCCCTTATGCCTGAAAAACCTTTTTCAAGATACAGTTTTTCGCCGTGGGTAAGTTTTTCCTTTTTTCTTATATTTTCAAAATCCCTTTTAACAAGTCCTTCAGTCATGATTTTTACTGTGTTTAAAATTTCAGACGTATCCGATGATGTAAGGATTATATGTTCATCAGCATCTTTGTCCCGCAAATAATATCCGGCTGCAGCAAGCACAATTCCCATGGAAAAGTTGATTCCCTTGTGTGTGTTGATGTTCTTTGTTGCCTTGAACATTTCCTTTTCAACATCTATGCCTATTTTTCTTATGGAACTGAAAAGCTCCTTCTCGCTGCCTTCACATTCAAGACCTGCCTTCGCATACAGGTAAAAACCCCTGTAAAGATTTGCAGCACTGTCAATGAACGTAAAAATATCCATGTCATTGTGAGAGCCACTGTCAACTGCATCAACGAGTCCGGGCTTTGGTGTGAGCACTGCTTCGTACAGTATTGCTCTTTGGGCGTATTCAGCAAATCTGAAACTTAAATTATCTTTATTCTTGTTCATTTGACTTCCTTTTCTCGAAGATATTCTATAATTTTAGGCATTATAATAATAAACCAAGGAGTGAACTCATGAGGACTTTTTTTCATCCAGGACATAAGTTCTGAAATGCTCACCCATTTTGCACATGCTGCCTCTTCCTTGTTTATGCTTAAGGCTCCGTCATATTCTCCTGCAAACACATGGTCATATTCGAATTCTGCCAGCCCGTTTTCAAACTTATAGTAATATGTGAAGCTTGCTATTTCTTCAGTCTTTGCTTCAATTCCCATTTCCTCCATCAGACGCCTGTTAACAGCATCCTCAAGACTTTCCTTCCAGCGGGGATGGGAACAGCACGTGTTTGTCCAGAGCCCGCCGCAGTGGTATTTGTCATGAGCCCTTTGCTGCAGAAGTATTTTGTCTTCTTTATACAAAATAACAGAAAAGGCACGGTGCAGTATTCCATCCTTGTGTGCTTCTTCCTTAGTAATTTCTCTTATTGAATTGTCGAGAAAATCAACTTCCGTAATTTTATCCATCTTTTCTCCTGTTTCTATTTGTTTTCCTTATATATTTCAAAAGTGTCCTGTGCTATTATTTTTTCTTCATTTGCCTTGACAACAATTATTTTGACTCTTGATGAATCCTTGCTGATTATACCGTCATCCTGGAGGTTCTTGTTTTTTTCAGAATCCAGTTCGGCACCCATGTATTCAAGTCCCATACAAATCTTTTCCCTTATGTAATGTGCGTTTTGACCAACGCCTCCGGAAAACACAAGTACATCCATTCCGCCCATTACTGCGCTGTATGCTCCAACATATTTCTTAGCCCTGTGACACACTGCATCAATGGTAATCTTTGCTCTTTCATCACCCTTTGCAGCTGCATCAAATATTTCCCTCATGTCATTGCTTATGCCGGACATTCCCTTCCAGCCGCTTTTTTTGTTTATGAGTTCATCTGCCTGTTCTATGGACAATTTTTCCATTTTCATCATGTACAAGACTGCTGCAGCATCTATGTCACCTGCTCTTGTTGACTGAATGAGACCTTCCTGAGGTGTAAATCCAGTGCTAACCTCCACAGACTTGCCGTACTTCAAGGCATTGGCTGTTGTGCCGCTTCCAAGCATAAGATTGACTATTTTATAATTTTCGTGTGAGTCATCAAGAATTCTGTCTACCTCCTCGGCCATGCTCCTGAAAGCTATGCCGTGGAATCCGTATCTTCTTATACGGTATTTCTCGTAATATTCATAAGGAATTCCATATATGAAGCTTTCCTTGGGCAAAGTCATATGAAATCCGTTGTCAAATACCG
>NZ_JAJUJR010000147.1 GCF_029265225.1 Sedimentibacter sp. | reverse complement strand
GCTGAATGTTATTGAATTTGATTTTAGGAATTTCATCGTACGGAAAAACATACTTGTATAGATTTGGTTTCATTACTTCAACTGCATTATACTTCATGTTGCACCTCCGGGTTTGTCATTATTTCATAACATTCAATCATTAAAAAATATCGCTTAAGCTTGTTATTTTAATTTATGAAAGAATTATGTTTTTTATTGCAAATTTGTATTTACTCACTTTTGTGATTTATGTTTCACATTATAGTACTATGTTGGAATTACGTCAAGTTCAAAAATTATTTCTTTTATGTAATAATTTAAAATTGCATTTTTCACGTCTTTTCTTGCAACTTTTACATAAGTTCTTGCAATTAAAATGATAATCCTACATTTTTGCCATCTTCTTACTGACTACATTAATTTGAATGGCTACATCTGTATATCAAAAAAACAAAAAGGCATGCTACTGCATACCTTCAGACCATCTTCAAACCTATTTTCAACAAATTGTAGGGGCAGGTCTTGTACCCGCCCGCGGGAGGGCACGAGGCCCTCCCCTACATAAATAAAATAACTTTGTCTTAAGACATGCTATGTTGCATACCTTTTAATTGCAAATCTGTTGCAAATATTGTGCATTAACTGATACATCCGGAAAAATTCTGTATTTATCATTCCGTTCCCAGCCAGTTTATTGTTTCCCTGGTATCATAGAAGCATTTATTTTTAAGGAAATCATCATCATACTTTTCCGAGCACATCATTGGATGTCTGCTTATATAAAATTTCCCGCTTGATAAATATCTGCTTTTTTCCTCTGCTTGTTTTCCCCACAAAAACCAGTTTATATTTTTGTTTTCCCCGGAAATGTATTTCAGGAGTTCAACGCTGAAAGGCTCCCATATGGCAATGTGGCTTCCTGTGATTCCATGCTCCACCGTGAAATATGAGTTGAGAAGAAGCACGCCCTGTTTTTCCCATGATTTGAATATTTCATCGGGAGGAAGTATTTTGAATTTTCCCTTTCGTATTTCTTCCTGTATTTCAGAAAACTTTCTGATTTCAGAATAGTCACTGATATCATTGTAGTTTTTGTGTATTAATCTTATAATGTTTTTAAGCGAAACCTGTCTGAATTTTGCATCCCATGAATGCAGATCCCCCACTTCAAATGCCCTTCCTGTGGCTCTTCCCTTTTCAGGATATGGGTCCTGGCCCAGTATTACCACCTTTATGTCAGCCAGGTTGCACCTCATGAAACGCAGCACATTTTCATATTCAGGGTTAATATTTTTCCCTATTTTTTCCTCAATGTTTTTTAACTCCCGGATAATTTCCTCAGTCAGGAATTTATTCCACGAAGAGTGATAATCTATCGGTATTAAGCTCATATTGTCTCCTGTCAGTTTTTCTTTAATTTTTCTTCCCACAGCATTTTCATAATGGAAAGTTCCTCGCTGTAATCTGTCTTTGCATCATCATCCTTGTCGTATTCAAGTTTCTCAAGAATCTCAATCACAAATTCAGTTTCTCCTCTTTTGTTCCATTCAGTCTGCATTTCCTTGTTGGGATGAGAACCGTGCTGCAGCTGGAATCTTGTGCTGTTTATTTTACCCTTGAGGTTTTGTGTTGTTTCAAGGAAATATTTCGCACCGTCCTTTGTGTGCACTGCAAAAATTCCCATTTCACTTTTCATTTGCTTGTATTGTTCTTTCAGTTCCTTTTTTCTGTCCATTTTAATAACCCATTTCCTTTAATATTGCTGACAATGTTCTGAGTCTTTCTCCTATTATTTCACCATCATCGCTTAAAGCCTGGTTGAACAGTTTTATGTCTTCATTTATTTTTTCGTTGTCCGTACATACTTCAACTGTCATTGCATCTCCCTGGAGACCCACTCTGTCAATTACAGGATGTTCAGTATCGTAAAGTTTTTCATAGCGGTAAGCTTCCCTGAAATGAAGCTGTGACCTGCATACAAGTATAGCAAGGTCAAGCACTCTGTGCAAGGGCAGTTCTTCAGATTGTCTTGACCATTTTTCTCCTGTGTATCTCCAAACCTTGGCTGAAATATCAACCTTGCCTCTGTCGTTCCACTGGGCAAGACCTAAAGACAGACCCTTTGCATCTGAATTGTATGCATATCTTCCGTCAACATTTTCATAATTTTCTGAAACAATAACCGGTTTATGTTTTAAGGCTGTAGGTATTTTCATTTTATTCTCCTCTATTTACTAATTTACTAAATTACTAAGTAAATAATACTGCAAAAAAATAAAATTGTCAACAAAAACGTAAATAAAAAAACAGCAGACGAGGCTGCTGTCATACTGTTGACAATCACTGATTACGTAAACTTTGCTGCCAGCTCGCGGGAGGACAGTAGTCCTCCCATGCATTGATTTGCTTTGTCATTAAACTGACAGCAGTTTTTTATTTTATATTATGCTGTTTTCTTTTTGAACAGAACCGCTCCAATTGCAAGCAGTGCAGCTGCTCCTGCTCCAATTGCCAAAGGAGAAATGCCTTTTGCTTCCTTGACATCATCGTTGGCGCTTATAACCTTGGCATCTGTTGCTTGTTCAGGAGCACTTACTGTCTGAGCTTCAGGTGCAGCTTCTTCAGCCGGACCGCTTGTGGCAGCATCTGGAGCGCTTACAGTCTTTACGTCAGGAGCACTTGTTGTACTCATGAGTTCATCTGTAAGGGTTACTGCCATAATTCCATCCACTACCTGTACTTCGTCGCTTCCAAGAATCCCCATGATATATTTCTGATTTTCTTCATTGAAAGGTGTTATTCCAACTTCAACATATCCGTCTGCAGGATATGTGTGTGTTACTGTAATGCCTTTTTCTTCAATTTCCTTTAGTTTTTCTTCAAACAATATCTTGTCGAATGCTGCCTGCTTTTCATACAAGGCTTCATCGATTACCGCTATTTTTACTTCTGCTGCCTCAGGAGGCAGCTCAAGAGTCTGGGCAAAAGCTGCTGTCATTGTTGCCATTGTAAGGCATGTGCTTAAAGATAATATTTTTATAATATTTTTATTCATATTAACCTCATTTAATTTTATTTTTAATCTATATTTAGTTTATTTGTCTCAGTTTAAATTTTATTTTTATCTTGTTTAATTTTACATCATGGCCATGTAAGGATTAACCTCCTTTCTTGTTACACTTATTTAGACGCATGATACATAAATTTGTTTCATGGTAATTATTGGATTTAAAATCTTAATAAGTTTACAAAATAAAAAAACCGCATTTAAGCGGTTTGTTGGTTTATTGGTTCATTGATCTCACAAAGGATATCAAAGGCTCTATTGTTTTCTTATCTGAAAATTCAACCTGATCCCCGTAGGTTTCTAGCATCAGTCTGTCTTCATCCGTGAGTTCATCCTTTTTCTTAACCGAGGATTTGAGGGCTGCCATCATTGCCTTGTGGACAATTCCCAGTTCCTTGTAGTTTATTCCACCCCTGAGGTGAAATATGTTAATGCTTTTTTGCATTTCATCTGTGAAGTTTTTTTGGATTATGGGCTCAAACTGTGACTTTATTTCAGGATCGGCCAGTCCGACAGTGAAAACTATAAGAATTTTGTCCTTCAGACTGCTGAAGTTTTTAGTAATAAGTTCAATTCCAAGTATTCCGCTGGCATAAAGTCCCCCGCCGTAAACAAGCGTGTCATATTCCAGCATCTTTTCAGCTGAAACTTCAGACTGCTCAAATAAATCACATTTTAATTCCTGTGAAATCCATTCTGCATATTTTTTTGTGTGTCCATACTTTGTTTTAAAAATTACTGCAACGTTCCCCATCTCTGCCTCCTAGTCTAAACCTTCAATAAGTGCATTTTCTATTGCTTTTAAAATAACTTTGCTGCTATAGGTAGCCCCTGAAACTACATTAACTTCAAGACTTTGTGCTTCCGTAACCATCTGTGGTATTGCTTCAGCAGCCTGACCCTTTCCGTTGCCGTGCTCCACAAGCTTTATGTTTTTAATGATGTGATTCTCTACAGTAACTTCTACCTTTGCGTCCACGGGCAATACCTGATAATAACCGGTGTATGTTCCGTCTTTAACTTTTGACAAGTCCACATCATTTATTTCCATTGTTGTCAATTCATCAAGATTTTTACTCAAGTTTGATACAACTACTGCTCCAGCAACAAATACAACAGCCGCAAAAATTACTACAATTAAAATCACTTTTTTCCACTTCATGATTTAGCCCGCCTCATTATATTTTATTATTGGTAACATTTTCACTATATTATTTATTGACTTAAAAGTCAACAAAAAATTGTCGTTACTGATTGTCTCAATGATTCATACAATAACATTTACGCTTGATTTTGATTTTTATTACAGCAGAAAATAAATATAAATTTTTAAGATGTATTTAAGCGAAGTCTGATATGATTATATTTGTTAAGGAGGAAGTTATGGTAAAAAATGTTGCATACGACAATTATACAGATTATTATTACTTCACCAAAGGAAGCAATGTAATAAAACTAGAAAGAAAAAATGATTACGATATAATATACTCAAAATACATTCGTTTCAACAGCCCCAGGGAAGCACTGGAGTGCTTTGAAGACAAGTGTTGGATAAGAGATAAAAAATAAATGGCAATATTTCTATAAAACCACTATGGTGGTAACTGTTATAAAACCTGTATTGTAAAATCGTAAGGAAGTCCTTGTTCTGCCGTCAGGCAGCAACGAGGACTTCTTGTTTATACTGTTACATAATTAAATGATTTTTTTCATAAATTTCTTAAGCAAAAACATAACCCATACTGCTGAAACAATCAAACATAAAATCAAATATGTGATCCCGCCGTCAATGGCATACCTTGACATCCAAAAGGATGGCAAAATGACTGCCAGATATTGAATTTTTGCGGGAGCAAAAAACGGCAATAGAACACCAATCATTGAAATTCCGGACATCTTTGTGACGGCCATTCCTTCCACCTTGTTTGCAGAAAATGATACCACCATCATGGTAGTTATGTAACCAAGCACTGAAGATAAAAAAGACAGTGCAATTATCATTTCAAATGGAATCAGCGTCAATGAAAATAAATTCATCACAATTATTGATACCACAAATGAAAATGTCAAAGGAAAAACCAATCTTGAAGTCAGGTAACCTCCCCTGCCAAGAGGGGTAACAGACATGTATTTTGTGATACCGTCATCAATTTCGCCAAGAATAACCATTGAAGATGCAAAGCAAAACATCATGGGAGTCAGGACAGCCAGGAACAAATCAAATACGAGAAAATACGGAGCTAACACTTCTGTCCTGCTGTAGTATCCGCCAAGAAACTTTTCAGCAGAGGGGACTCCAAATTTAACGAACAGTCCATACAGAACCGGTGCGAGACAGGAGAGAAAAAGCATGGCATCTCTTGCTATCTGATTTAAATACTGCATGAATGAAATCCATAATCTTTTATATTTCCAATGTGTCACAGACTTACACCCCCCGCGCTTTGGAACATTTTCTGAATATACTTCTGAGCAATGAAGTACAGAGCCACAAGCCACATGCACAATATGGCTGCAAACAAAAACAGATTAGTGCTGTTTCCGCTTATAAGACTTATAATGATGCAGCCCGGGTGAAGCATCATAAATATGCTGTCATAACCGAACAAATACAATACAGGCGGCAAAAAACTGATTAGTTCTATTGGAACAGCGGCGGTCAGAAACTGATTGAGACTTGATATATTAGCTGCAACAATAAGTCCGCACAGCGTAAAAAATGCTGAACCAAAGGCTGTACCCACAACAGAAGCATATAAATTTTTTTTGCCTACCGGCAAGGTAATTGCAACTCCTACAAGTACAGATATGAACAAAAGCGATACAACTTTCGACAATATATATTCACCTGTTTTTACCGGAGACACAGCAAT
>NZ_JAJUJR010000064.1 GCF_029265225.1 Sedimentibacter sp. | reverse complement strand
ACAGTTTCAAGTGGAAATCTTTCTTGTTCGTCAATTTCTTGTGCCAATGGCTCCACTTCGTTGACAGCAAAACTTCTGAAAAGCTGTCTTGCCATTTCATGTTCCTTGCTTAATTGAAAATTCATCATTTCACTCCCTTAAATTTTTTGTTAACCCTTAATTTCGCCCTTTAACAAGTTTGATTTGTTAATTCCTTAACCCTTTTGTTTGATAAAAACCAAACATTATGATTATACTAAATAACATAAAAAAATTCAACCCTTATTTGAAATATTGTTCAATTTTACTACACTCTTTTTTTGAAAAATGAAGACCGCAAAAATTTTGCGGTCTTCATCAACTTAAAATCAAACTGCTATTGCCAATACTATCACAATCATGGCCGTAACAACTTGATTTATTTTTAATTTATTAACTTGTAATTTATTATTTGAACTGAGGCTTTCTTTTTTCAGCAAAAGCAGTCATGCCTTCTTTTTGGTCTTCACATGCAAAGCACAGCGCAAACAGGTTTGACTCATAAGAAATTCCTGTTTCTATGTCTGTTTCTGAACCCTTGTTTATCGATTCCTTGGCATATTTTACGGCTGTTCTTGAATTTGATTTTATTTTTTCAGCCATCTTGTATGTTTCTTCCATGAGATTTTCTTTTTCTGTAACTTTGTTCACAAGACCAATTCTGTATGCTTCTTCAGCATCAATGTGGCTGCCTGTGAATATGAGTTCTTTTGCTATTCCCATGCCTACAAGTCTTGGGAGTCTCTGTGTTCCTGAAAAGCCCGGAATTATTCCAAGACCTACTTCAGGCTGACCAAACTTTGCCTTTACGGATGCAATTCTTATATCGCATGCCATTGCAAGTTCACAACCTCCGCCAAGTGCAAAGCCATTTACTGCTGCAATTACAGTCTTGTCCAATGTTTCAATTTTTCTGAATAATCTTGCTCCGTCCTGACCGAATTTTTTAGCTCCAGCCGGGTCCAGAGTATTCATGTAAGCGATGTCAGCTCCTGCTACAAAAGCCTTTCCTTCGCCTGTGAGAACAACTACTGACACTTCATCGTCACACTTGAGCCCGTCAAACACAAATTCAAGTTCACTCAGCACTTCAGCGTTCAAAGCATTCAATGTCTGAGGATTGTTGATAGTAACTGTGCAGATGCCCTCATTTTTTCCAACAACTAAATTTTTTAGTTCCATAATCCACCCTTCCTTAACATTTTTTCTGTATAGCAAGTATATTGCCTCTTATCCATTTGCCTTTGGATTTTAAGGAAAACAAGCCGGCCGATACAGCTTAGATTAATCCGGTGAAGAACTGTTTTAACAGTTTTCATAGGATTAATTGATTATTATATCAGCCGGCGAATTTTTAAATTAATTTAGTAAGGTCCCACATTTTGTCAAGAACATGCTTTATGTTGTATTTTTCAGCCAGTTCCCTGGAATTTGACTGCCATCCAACCAGCACCGGCGTTGCAGAAGCGTTTATGGCACATTCTAGGTCAAATTTTGAATCCCCCACATACAATGTCCTGTCAGTTGTGCTCTTAAGATCATTGATTGCTTTTATGAGAGGTTCCTTATCCGGCTTATGCTTTGTTACATCATCGGCTGATACTACAGCATCAAAGTAGGCAGCAATTTTGAAGTTTTCCAGAGCTAACAATGTGGAACGCTTCATTCTTGATGTAGCAATTCCAAGTTTAATATTTTTACTTTTCAAATATTTCAAAGTTTCTTCCACTGTGTCATAAAGAGTAACCTCATCGTTAAAACGGTCTCTTTGGTAGTTCTTGTATGCGCCGATTACCTCTTCGAACGGAAACTTCCCGAAGTCTCTTCTCAATGTAAGCTCCAAAGGTTCACCGAATGTGCTCATGATGTATTCTTCGCTGCAGTCTTCTTCAAGAAAACAATTATAAATATGCCTGAAGGAATTTATAATCATTTGATTGGTATTTGCCAATGTGCCGTCAAAATCAAATATTATTGTATCAATCATCTGAATCTCCTAATTTTTCTTTGTTTTCATGCTGAGGCCGATTCTTTGTCTTTCCTTGTCAATGCTGATGATTGTCACATTGACAGTGTCTCCGACCTGGACAACTTCCATAGGATTTTTAATATATTTGTCGCTCATTTCGGAAAGGTGAACAAGACCATCCTGCTTAACCCCTATGTCTACAAAGGCTCCGAAATCCACAACATTTCTTACTGTTCCTGTAAGTTTCATTCCTGTTTCAAGGTCTTCAAACTTTACAACATCGCTTCTGAATATTACCTTAGGCATTTCATCTCTCGGGTCTCTTCCCGGTTTTTTAAGTTCTTCGATAATATCAGTAAGTGTTGGAACTCCTATTTTAAGTTCATCAGCGAGCACCTTTACTTTTGCCTGGTAATTTTCTCTTGCCGGCTTCTTTTCCTGCTTGAAGTTTACCTGAGCCAGAGCTTCAAGTCCATGGAGCCTGTTGTTCTTGGAAGTCATTTTTAATTTGCTGTCATCTTCCTTAACTTTAATATTCAATATGCGCTCATTTATGTCTTTCAGATTTCCGGTTCTCACGTCTTCAATTGTATAGCCAAGTTTCTTCAAAAGATTTTCAGCAATTTCATATGACTCAGGGTGCACTGCAGTCCTGTCCAAAGGATTGTCCCCGTCCGATATTCTCATGAAACCTGCGCATTGTTCAAATGCCTTGTCTCCAAGCTGTTTAACCTTAAGGAGTTCTTTCCTGTTAACAAACTTGCCGTTTTCTTCCCTGTATTTAACCAGGTTTTTAGCAATTGTCTTTGAAATTCCTGAAACATACTGCAAAAGTGCAGGAGAAGCAGTGTTTAAATCAACTCCCACGCTGTTAACGCAGTCTTCAACAACACCGTCCAGTTCCTGACCAAGCTTTGGCTGGTTCACGTCATGCTGGTACTGTCCTACACCAATGCTCTTAGGGTCAATCTTTACAAGTTCAGCTAATGGGTCCTGCAGCCTTCTTCCTATGGAAATGGCTCCTCTTATGGTAACATCAAGATCAGGATATTCTTCCTGGGCCAGCTTTGATGCAGAGTAAACAGACGCACCTGCTTCTGAAACAATGGTATAAGTTATGTTCTTGTCAATTCTCGACAGCATATCTGCAACGACCTGCTCTGTTTCTCTTGATGCAGTACCGTTTCCAATTGTAATAACATCTATGTCATATTTTTTTATGAGTTCAGCCATTATTTTCTGAGATTTTTCAACCTCGTTTTTTGGCTCGTTTGGATAAACAACACCCTGCTCAAGGAATTTTCCTGTTTCATCAAGTATTGCAAGCTTGCAGCCTGTTCTGAAACTAGGGTCTATTGCAAGAATTCTCACATCCTTTACAGGAGGAACCATCAAAAGATTTTTTGTGTTTTTTCCAAATACTTTTATTGCTTCTTCTTCGGCTCTTTCAGTCAGCATGTTTCTCACTTCCCTTTCTATGGAAGGAGATATGAGTCTCTTGTAGCTGTCCATTATAGCTGCAATGTAATAATCATTTGTTATGGCAGCTTCATTTCTGATTTCATTAGACTTCAGATAATTTATTGCTCTTTCATCCGGTGTGTTGAGTTTTACTTTAAGTTTTTTTTCATTTTCGCCTCTGTTCACTGCAAGTATCCTGTGGTTGGCGATTGTCTTTACGGCTTCTTCATATTTATAATACATTTCATATACGGTCTTTTCATTTTCATCAACTGCTTCAGAAACCAAAATGCCGTCGGCTGCAAATAATTCTCGTATATGTTTTCTGTAATCCGCATTGTCGGATATGATTTCTGCAATGATGTCGCATGCGCCGTCAAATGCTTCCTTGGAGTTTTTAACTCCTTTTTCTTCATCTATGTATGGTGATGCAATTTCTTCAAGATCACCTTCAAGGACATTCTGAGCAAGAATTATGTCTGCAAGGCCTTCGAGTCCTTTTTCCTTTGCCTTTGAAGCACGTGTTGATTTTTTCTGCTTAAAAGGTCTGTACAGGTCTTCAACTCGCTGAAGAACATCTGCATTGAGTATTTCATTCTTTAGTTCTTCTGTAAGTTTTCCCTGTTCCTCAATGAGTCTCACAACTTCTTCTTTTCTTGCTTCGAGATTTCTCAAATACATGAGTCTTTCATACAAGTCTCTCAAAACAACGTCATCCAGGGAACCTGTCTGCTCCTTACGGTAACGGGCAATGAAAGGAATGGTGTTTCCCTCGTCAATGAGCTTGACTGTGTTTTCCACCTGGTAAGCCTTAATATTGAACTCTTCGCATAATAACTTGTTTATATCTAACATTTTCTCTCCCCTTACTTGTTTAAATTAAGAATTAATAATTATGGTTGGGATGTGCACAGCACATTCCTTCATTCATTATTATTTCTTAACTCTTAATTGCTTTTCAAAGATTTCATTTTCAAATATTCATTCATGAACATGTCAAGATTGCCGTCCATTACAGACTGCACGTTAGCTGTCTCAGCATTTGTGCGGTGATCCTTAACCATGCTGTAAGGATGGAAGACGTAAGACCTTATCTGGCTTCCCCATGCAATTTGATTGTATTTTCCCTGAATATCCTCAATTTTTTCCTTGTTTTCCATCTTCTTGATTTCCAGCAGCTTTGATTTAAGCATTTTCATTGCAAAATCCTTATTGCTGTGCTGAGACCTCTGATTTTGGCAGGACACCACAATGCCTGTGGGAATGTGCGTTATACGGATGGCAGAATCTGTTGTGTTTACATACTGCCCTCCTGCTCCGCTTGAACGGAAAGTATCCACTCTTATGTCAGATTCATTGATTTCAACTTCTTCATCATCTGCCATTTCCGGTGTGATGTCTACTGACGCAAATGATGTGTGTCTTCTGTTTGAAGAATCAAAAGGAGAAATTCTCACAAGACGGTGTACGCCTTTTTCTGATTTCAAATACCCGTAGGCATTGTCCCCTTCTACAAGAAGAGTTACACTTTTTATTCCTGCTTCTGTGTCCGGAAGTATGTCAAGAACAGTGGACTTGAATCCGTGAGAATCAATCCACCTTGAGTACATGCGGTAAAGCATGTCTGCCCAGTCTTGTGCTTCTGTTCCGCCAGCACCGGCGTGAATGGACAATATTGCGTTGTTTTCATCGTATTCCCCGCTTAAGAGTGCCACAATTCTTGCATCTTCAAGCAGTTTTTCAACTTCATCCATGCTTTTTTTAAGATCCGGCAGATGGCTTTCGTCGTTTTCTTCCCTGATCATTTCAAGAAACAATTCAACTTCTTCAACCTGCTGCTTTAAGTTTATGTATTCATTAATTCTGTTTGTGTTGTGTTTTAATTTCTGAGAAACTTTTTGAGCTCTTTCCTGGTTGTTCCAGAATTCAGGCTCCTGCATTTCAGATTCCAGCAGAATGTTTTCTTCCCTCAACTTTTCCAAGTCAAAGGGAACCACCTACCTCGTTTAATATTGCATTGAACCTTTTCAGATTTTCGGTTATTTCATACAAATCTACCAATATATCAGCTCCCTTTTGTAAATTAAGAATTAATAATTAAGAATTAAGAATGATTGTAGGATTTGTGCCTGGCACAAATCCTTTCCATTAATTCTTAACTCTTCACTCTTAATTCTTCATTGCATTTTACTCTTCTTCGTTTGCTCCGCAGCATTTTTTGTATTTCTTTCCGCTTCCGCATGGGCACGGATCATTTCTGCCGACTTTTTTATCTTTTTTTACAACCGGCTGTGGTTTTCCTGTTCCGCCTAAATCTCCGCCGCTTGTACCTGTGATTTTAGCAACTTCCTTGCGCTGTACTTTTTCCTGTGGTTTTACACGCATAAGCATTTTAACAGTGTCTTCCTGAATTGATGCAGTCATTTCTTCAAACATGTCAAATCCTTCAACCTGGTATGCTCTCACAGGATCTTCGTTTCCGATGGCACGAAGACCTATACCCTGTCTTAACTGATCCATTGCATCAATGTGGTCAATCCATTTTGTGTCTACATTTCTAAGAAGTATGATTCTTTCCACTTCTCTGAAAATTTCTGCTCCAAATTCAGCTTCCTGTCTTTCATAGTGTCTGTCAACAGCACTTCTTGCCTTTTCACGAAGAATATCTTTTGTGATATTTTCTTCGCCGTCAAAGCTTATGAGCATGTAGAATGTTTCAGCAATATATTTTTCATATGATTTTATATCCCAGTTGTCTGAATATCTTTCATCTGTAGTATACATCTGTATACCCTTGTCAATGAGGCTGTCAACCATTTTAGAAACATAATCCTTCAGGTCTTCACCAAGAAGAACTCTTTTTCTTTCAGAATAAATGACTTCTCTTTGCTTGTTCATTACATTGTCATATTGGAGGACGTGCTTTCTTATTTCAAAGTTTCTTCCTTCAACTCTGCCCTGGGCAGTTTCTATTGTCCTTGTGAGCATTCCTGCTTCAAGAGGCTCATCTTCAGGCATTTTCAAAGTTTCGATTATTCCCTTAACTTTGTCTCCGGCAAAAAGTCTCATGAGGTCGTCTTCCAATGAAATATAAAACCTTGTTGAACCAGGGTCTCCCTGTCTTCCGGCACGGCCTCTTAACTGGTTGTCAATACGTCTTGACTCGTGGCGTTCGGTTCCTATGATGTGAAGGCCTCCCGCATCTCTTACCCTTTGCTGTTCATCCCTGAGCTCATTTTTAGATTCTTCAAGAAGTTTCTTGTATGTTTCTCTTGCTTCAATTATTTCAGCATCATCAGTATCATTGAAGCCGTCTGCATGAGAAATAAGTTCTTCTGAATAGCCCTTCATTTTCATTTTGTGCTTAGCAATAAATTCCGGATTTCCTCCAAGAACTATGTCGGTACCTCTGCCGGCCATGTTTGTTGCAATTGTTACAGAGCCAAGTCTTCCTGCCTGAGCAACTATTTCAGCTTCCTTGTCATGCTGCTTGGCATTTAAAACTTCATGCTTAACGCCTTGCTTTTTAAGCATCCTGCTCAAAAGCTCTGATTTTTCTATTGAAATTGTACCAACCAGAATTGGCTGACCTGTCTTGTTCTTTTCTATTATTTCATTTATTACAGCGTTGAACTTACCTGCTTCTCCCTTGTAGACAACATCCTGCATGTCGTTACGTATTACGTCCTTGTTTGTAGGAATTTCAATAACATCAACGTTGTATATTTCTCTGAACTCGCCTTCTTCAGTCTTGGCAGTACCTGTCATACCTGAAAGTTTTTTGTACATTCTGAAATAATTCTGGAATGTAATTGTAGCCAGAGTCTTTGATTCTTTTCTTACTTCAATTCTTTCCTTTGCTTCTATTGCCTGGTGCAGACCGTTTGAATATCTTCTTCCATACATTATACGGCCTGTAAATTCATCTACTATGAGCACCTCTCCATCCTTAACAATGTAATCAATGTCTCTTTTCATTGTGTTGTGGGCTTTGAGCGCCTGATTGATGTGGTGGGATATTTCCATGTTTTCCTGATCTGCAAGGTTTGAAATGTTGAAGAATCTTTCAGCCTTTGTTATACCTCTTGCAGTCAGTGTTACATTTTTTCCCTTTTCATCAACTATATAATCAACAGTGTCGTCTTCATCAACGTCACCCATCATGTAGTCCATTTTTGTTTTCTTTTCTTCAGGAAGCTGAATTTTTCCCTTCAACGGAATAACAAAGCTGTTTGCTGCTTCGTAAAGAGATGTTGATTCGTCGCCTTCACCGGAAATTATAAGAGGTGTTCTTGCCTCATCTATTAAAATCGAGTCAACTTCGTCTATGATGCAGTAGCTTAAATCTCTTTGCACCATTTCTTCCTTGCGGATGACCATGTTGTCTCTTAAGTAGTCAAATCCAAACTCGTTGTTTGTTCCGTAAGTGATGTCGCACTGGTACGCTCTTTTTCTTTCTTCCTTTGTGATGCCGTGAACTATGCAGCCTACAGAAAGTCCAAGGAAATTATGTACCTTTCCCATCCAGTCGCAGTCACGCTTTGCCAGGTAATCATTCACAGTGATAACATGCACGCCGTTTCCGTCAAGAGCATTCAAATATACAGGCAGAGTTGAAACCAAAGTTTTTCCTTCGCCTGTCTTCATTTCTGCAATACGTCCCTGGTGAAGAACCATACCGCCTATGAGCTGAACCCTGTAATGCTTTTGCCCCAAGACCCTCCAAGCTGCTTCTCTCACTACAGCAAATGCCTCCGGCAAAATGTCATCCTTTGTTTCTCCATTTGCTAGACGCTGTTTAAACTCAGCTGTCTTTTCCTTAAGTTCAGTGTCAGTCAATGATTCCATGGTCTTTTCCAAAGACATTATCTTATCGACTGTGGGAAATAATCTTTTTACTTCTTTTTCACTGTATGAACCAAATATTTTTTCCAAAAAATTTTTCATAATTTATCCTTTCTCCAATGCTATATTGAACTGAAGTACCCTGCTGTATATCCGGAGCTCCATGCCCATTGCAGATTAAATCCTCCGCAGTCTCCGTCAACATCAAGCACTTCTCCTGCAAAGTACAATCCCTTAACTTTTGTTGATTCCATTGTATTTGGATTTATTTCCGTCAATGCTATGCCCCCTGCAGTGGTCTGTGCCTGCTGCCAGGTGTTGTGGCCGGTAACTTCAAATTTCCATTCCTTTAATATATCAATTATTTTAAAAATTTCCTTTTTGCTCAGTTTTCCGCACTCTTTTTGTATGTTTTCAAACCCTGCCTCTGAAAGAACCACTGGAATTAGCTTTTTGTTTATGAATCCTACCAAAGCATCTTCCATTGACTTGTAGCCAATATGGAAAAACCTGTCTTTTAATATGTCATAAAGCATGGCTTTTGTCAAATTCGGAAACATATCCACTGCAATAAACACCCGTTCATTCCTGTTAATTGCTTCAATTACCTTCCTGCTAATCTGCAGAACAGGAGGACCTGATATTCCGTAGTCCGTAAATAAAAGTTCTCCTTCTTCTTCTCTGATTGCATTGTTCTCTGTGAAGCTTCTTACGATACCGTCAAACCTGATTCCTGTTATTCTTTTAAAATATTTCCCTGCAAGCTTCAGCTGCACCAGGGCAGGAAAAGGCTCGACTATTTTATGTCCGAATGATTTGGCTATTTCATATCCACTGCCGTCTGAACCAAGCTGAGGACTTGCTTTTCCTCCGCTGCACAAAATAACCTTGTCAGCCGTGAAGGCATTCTCCACACCCATAATACTGAATTTATCTTTACTTTTCCTTAACTCTCTCACTTCAAAGTCCGTGACTTCCTGTACGTTAAGCCTTAAGCTTTCATACCTTAAAACATCCAGAACGCTTGATGCTTGCAGTGAATTTGGGTACACTTTTCCGCTTTGGTCTATATATGGATAAATTCCTAAATTCTCGAAAAAAGAAATTGTTTTGTCGCGGTCGAAAAAATTCATGGCATTTTCGGCCATTTTAATGTTTTTGCTGTGATATCGGTCCATGGACATATACATGTTCGTGTAATTGCACCTGCCGTTTCCTGTGGCCAGTATCTTTTTTCCTGTTTTATTCATTTTTTCATAAACTGAAACTTCGGCTCCATTCCTGGCTGCTGCAATTGCAGCTACAAGTCCTGATGCGCCTCCGCCGATAACAGCTATTTTCATCCTATCATTCCTTTATATTAAATGGTTTATATGTCTTAATTATTTGTTCTGCAACCTTAAGCCCGTCAATTGATGCGGACATTATTCCTCCTGCATAGCCTGAGCCTTCGCCGCATGGATAAATTCCTCTTATGTTGCTCTGCATTTCATCATCCCTTGTTATTCTAAGAGGTGATGATGTCCTTGTTTCAACTCCCGTCAGAACCGCATCCGGTCTGTCGTAATCAGTGAGCCAGTTTCCAAATGCTGTTATTCCTTCCACCAGACTATCACACACATATGCCGGCAGACAGTCCCACAGGTTTGCAAATGTAGACCCAGGTCTGTATGTTGGATAAATT
>NZ_JAJUJR010000039.1 GCF_029265225.1 Sedimentibacter sp. | reverse complement strand
GGAAGAGCACGACAAAGCCATGGCTGAAGACATGCGTGAAGCCTTAAACCCCGGACAGACAAAAGTTGAAGGAATTTCTTCAACACCTATGGATTATGTTAAGGAAAAGGTAATTGAAGACTTAATGGACACACAGGGAATGTCTTATGAAGATGCTGAAAACTACGTCTACAAGGGCGGACTTACAATAACAACAACAATTGATGTTGCAATGCAGCAGTCATTGGAAGATTCCTACAACAATTTTGCTACATTATTCCTTGGAGCAGCTCCATCAGGAGATAAACCAATAGCCCAGGACTGGAGATATTTCAAATGGTCCGACGGACAAGGGACAGGAAGTCTTGACTCAAATCTTAATATATTAAACGAAAACGGCCAGCTCATTTACTATGCACTGGAAAATATAATGGATTCAAGCAAAAGCATTTATCTGAATGCTGATGAATATTCCTTCGATGGAAGCGGAAATCTTGTAATAAGTTCCAAGAAATTCGACATATATGCTTCAACAGTTGACATTGTGGACGGCTACACCGTAGATGACAAATTAAACTTTGTGTCTCACAACATAGGTGCCCTGAACATAGGAAGCAATTATGAGGTTCTTGAACAAAAAGGAACAAAAGGAAGCTTCAGAATACCAAAGGATTATGTTGAAAAAAATTCTGAAATGTTTGTTGTGGGAAGCGACAATGTTTTAAGAATTCCGGAAGGATATTTCTTCTTCCAGGAAAACGGCACAGTGCAGCCTCAGTCTGCAAGCGTCATACTTGATTACAAGACAGGCAAAATTAAGGCTCTTATTGGCGGAAGAGATATTGAAGGAAGCAAGACTTTCAATCGTGCTACAGATGCCACAAGACAGCCTGGTTCAACCATAAAACCATTGTCTGTATATCTTCCAGCTCTTGACCTCGGGTATTCAGCCGCTTATGTTCTTGATGACCTTCCAAGATACAACGAAAACGGAGACAGATGGCCTAAGAACTGGTATGAATACAAGGACATAAAGTACTGGGGAAAAATTACGCTTAGAAAATCAATTGAGCAGTCAATCAACACCAATGCAGTTTCAATGCTTGAAACAATCGGAACAGATGCATCAATAGCTTCTCTTGCAAAACTTGGGCTTATCAATTCAGATAATCCGGATAAAGACTCATTTGTATCTCCGGCAGAAAATGCAGCATACAACGATGTGAACCTGGCATCTCTTGGACTTGGAGGACTTACAAAGGGATTCACTCCTCTTGGAATGACTTCAGCCTATGGAGCAATTGCCAATGACGGTGTTTATATAGAACCAATAGTTTATACAACAGTTACAAACAGCAAGGGTGAGACAATTCTTGAAAACATTCCGGAAACTCACACTGTTGTAAGTCCTGAAGTTGCTTCTCTCATGAAGGACATTTTAAGGTCCACGGTTAATCCGGGACTTTCATATAAAGCAAAGCTTCCTGCTGAAATGGGAATTGAAGTGGCAGGAAAGACAGGTACAACTCAGGCAAACGGAGACTTCTGGTTTGTAGGATTTTCTCCTTACTACGTTGGAGGAATATGGGTTGGAAATGATAATGTTCAGATGAAATTATCAGGAGACAGCGGAAACACAGCAAGACTTTGGAGCGGTATCATGACACCTATTCACCAGGGTTTGGCTCCTGCAAAATTTACACTTAATCCAAATCTGATTCCTGTCCAGGTATGCGCACAGTCAGGAAAACTTCCTTCAGACCTTTGCGAACATGACCAGAGAGGAAGCCAGATTATTACAGAATACTTTGTTCCTGGAACTCAGCCCACAGAAACATGTGACGTACATGTGAAAGTACAGGTATGCACAAGCTCAAACCTCCTGGCATCTCCATACTGTCCTGGAAACCTGCTTGAAGAAAGAGTATTTGTAAACAGAGATCCTCTTTACGATCCTGAAGCAAAATCAAGCAACCTTGACGCAAGAAAACTATATCAGCAGATACAGGAAGACAAAATCACTTTTTCTGTAGAAGAATTAGAACAAATTTATGCAGGACAGGTGACATTTGATGCTAACAAACAAATAACACATGTATTGGGAGTTCCGGTTGCTGATTTGGCATTCGCAGGCATACTCACTGCAGACTATCAATATCAGGTTCCTACAAAGATTTGCACATACCACACAAAATGGCACTATGAACAGTGGCAGAATGAGCAAAACTCAGGTGAAAACAACGGCAATGACGGAAACAACGGAAACGGCAACGACAACAATAACGGAAATGGCAACGGCAACAACAATGGCGGCGGAGCACTGGATGACATAATCAATGACATCATAGAAGATTCTGGTGATTCACAGGTTCCACTAGACAACATAATTGAATCAATTTCTAATTAAAACAAAAGTTTAGGCTCAATTGAGCCTAAACTTTTTTAATATACTAAGTGATTCCAATATAAAAGGCTGTGGCAAACAAGCTTGCCTAGCCTTATTTGTTGCTTTTTGGATTGAACACGACAGCAACTATGTAGCCAAACAGCAGGGCAGCTGCAACACCAGGTGCAGTCTTCATCACACCTCCGCTCAATGCTCCCATGAAACCTTTAGAAGCAGCTTCTTCCATAGCTCCTTTTGCCAGGGTGTTCCCAAATCCCAATAGAGGCACTGTTGCTCCGGAATAACCTATTTCAACCAGCTTGTCGTATATTCCGAAATATCCCAGTACAGCTCCTGATACAACCATTAATACAAGCAGGTAGGCATTGTTCTTTTTGAACGTATCAATGATTATCTGTCCAATAACGCATATTATGCCTCCCACAACAAAACTCATTATATAATTCATAATTGCTCCTTTACATTTCAATTCCTACGCTGTGTGCAATTCCGGGAATGCTTTCGCCCTGCAGTGTAGCCGTAGGAGAATGCAGCGCCCCGGTTGATGTGAACAGAAGTTTTTTAATTTCTCCATCCAGAAGCTTTCTGTACAAAAAAGCTCCGAACACTGTTGCTGAACATCCGCATCCGCTTCCTCCGGAATGAACATCCTGTTTCTCAATATCAAAAATTATTGTGCCGCAGTCATCGTATTTTTTTTCGATGCTGTTTTTGTCTTCATTGAACATTTTATTTACTATTCCCTTACCAATTGTTCCAAGGTCTCCTGTCACAATAAGGTCATAGTCTATTCCCGTGTCTTTAATATGCTGACTCAGTGTGTCATATGCCGCAGGAGCCATGGCAGCCCCCATGTTGTTGGCATCTTTAACACCCAGGTCAGTTATTTTTCCAAATGTTACATTTTTAATTCTTGGGCCGCTTCCATTTTTGGAAAGCCATACTGCTGCAGAACCTGTAACTGTCCACTGAGAAGACATGTGTCTTTGTCCACCCATTTCAAGAGGAAGTCTGTACTGCCTTTCTGCGCTGCAAAAGTGGCTGGATGTAACGCAAATTATGTTTTCAGCAAATCCGCCGTCAATTAAAAGTGATCCCAATCCCATGGTAAGAGCCATTGTGGAGCATGCTCCGTACACTCCTACATAAGGAAGCTGTAAAGCTCTTGCAGCAAATGAAGAAGATGTTATCTGGTTCAACAGGTCACCTGAAATCATCAAATCTATCTGGTTTTTTTTAAGCTGATTTACTTCCATGAGTTTTTCAACTGCAGTTTGCTGAAACTTCAATTCGCTTTTTTCCCAGGAATCTTCTCCCCACAGGTCATCTTCAACAACCATGTGAAACTTGTTCCCTAAAGGTCCCTGGCCTTCTTTTTTGCCCACAATCGTATATGTGTCTCTTATGAACACATTGTCTCTAATGCTGAATGTTTGCTTTCCGATTTTTTTCAACTTATATTTCCTTCCTTTTATCCTGTTATTAATTTCAATAAACCTGCTATGAATGATGAAAAATAGCCGAAAACCAATACTGGACCAGCAAGCTTGAATATATTTGCTGCTGTTCCCAGAATATATCCTTCCCTTTTAAATTCAAGAGCCGGGGATACCACAGAATTGGCAAATCCCGTTATTGGAACAACTGTTCCTGCTCCGGCATACTTGCCCAACTTGTCATACCATCCCAACCCTGTCAACAGGGCACTCAGCCCAACCAGCGCCACAGATGCCATTGGTCCTGCATCTTCCTCAGCTGCGCCGAGGCCCGAAATGAATATGTTTTTCAATATTTCTCCAAGCAAACAGATTGCTCCGCCGAACAGAAAAGCAAAAACACAATTTTTTAGCATTTTATTTTTTGGCGTAAATTCATCAACAACCTGCTTGTAACTGTCTTTGTTGTATTTCATCTTTCCTCCTATAATAAAACGGCGCTTTCAGGAATTTTTTTTATGGATCTGTCAATGCTGTTGCCAAAATATACGGCTGTAAAACTGATGACCAAAAGTATCACTAATAAAAAAATCTTTTTTTTCATATAAATCACCTCATAAGTATTATTTACAAAAATAATTTTTGAATACTAAAAAAAAGCACTATAAGTGCCTTTTTTAATATGCGTTGTAAAATTATTGCAGCACATTTACAAAATTGAATCATTACATTTTGAATTTTCAATACAAATTGAATTTAAAAATTATACAAAGACAAAGACTGTGCAAATTAATGTTTTTGACATTCATGATGTCAATCAAATAAAGGACAGCATATTCTATAACTTTTCAAATGTGCCGCATAATTCAATTATCATTTAGTTATAGCATTCAAAATTTTAACATAGGCCCAGTGACTATGTATTATGATTAGAAAACAAAAAAGTTTCAGCCATATAACCGAAACTTTTATATTATTATTCCTATTTTCTTGAATTGATTGTTTTTCTCATTATTACTTTTGTTCCCACATCTTTTTCGGATAATACTATGAGCTCGTCCATAAATGTCTCCATAACAGCAAAGCCCATTCCTGAACGCTCAAGCTCCGGCTTTGTTGTGAACAAAGGTTCCTTGGCTTTTTCTACATTTACGATTCCGCAGCCGAAATCCTCAATAATTATTTCAACCATCTGTCCCTTTATTCTGCACTGAATTTCTATTTCACCAACTTCATCTTCATAACCGTGAATTATGGCATTTGTAACCGCTTCTGATACAGCTGTCTTAATATCCGATATTTCCTCAATAGTTGGATTCAAGCTGGAACAGAATGCCGCAACTGCCGCTCTTGCAAAGGATTCATTTGTAGAATAGCTCGGTATTTTTATAAATACATAATTGTTTTGCATTTTATCCCCCTATTTAATATTGATGATTTTGCCTATGCCGCTCATGTCGAGAATTTTCTTTACCTTTTTGCTTGCATTGACTATTTCAATGACTCCATTGCGTTTGCGTATAACCTTGTATCGCCCTATTACGAATCCTATGCCTGAGCTGTCAATGAAATCAAGATTTTTTAAATCTATTACTATTTTATTGTATTTCTCGTCTTTGATTTTTTCATCAATCAACACTCTTGATTCATCGGCGCTGTGGTGATCTAAATCACCTTTGAGTTTGATTGTCATGATCTGACCTGATTCAACAAATTCTAAATTCACTTTTTCAAATCCTTTCTCTGTAGTGTACAAGCTATTATACTATTTAGCAAAGGATTTATCCCTGACTTGTTTTGTTGCAATTTGTCGATTAATCGGTTATAAGGTAATTTCACTAATCTGCTGTTAATTTAATCATACCCTGCTTATGTACGGAAGCATTATTGAAAACTCGGAACCCTTGCCAAGGGTACTCTTAACCTTTATTTTTCCCTTGTGGCCCAGCACGATTATTTTAGCTATGGATAGTCCAAGACCATGCCCGCCTATTTCCTTGCTTCTGGACTGTTCAGCCCTGTAAAGCCTTTCAAATATTTTTTCAAGATCCTTTTTCTCAATGCCTATTCCTGTGTCTTCCACCTTAATGACGTAGTAATCATCCTGAAAGAAGCTTGATACCATTATGTATCCATCCTGAGGCGTGAATTTCATGGCATTTTCAAGCAATATTCTCACAGCCTGCTTGATTCTTTTCTGGTCCCCATAAATAGTAGCGTCTTCATAAAACTTGAAATACAGTCTGTGTTTTTGATCAATCATCTTGGTTTCTTTTTCTATTTCATTGAGAATTACGGAAATTTTAAAATCTTCCTTTGTATATGTGAGCGTGCTCTTGTCACTTCTTGCAATAAACAGGAGTTTTTCAATCAAATCCTGCATGCTTTCTGTTTCATTTTTTATGGCGCTGATTGATTCTTCAAGTACAGCCTTGTCATTTTTTCCCCACCTGTCTAGCATGTTCACGTATCCCTTTATTACGGCTATAGGTGTCCTCAGTTCATGAGAGGCATCAGAAACAAACTGCTGCTGAGTTGTGTAGCCTGCTTCTATTCTGTCCATCATTTCGTTGAACGTCTGGGAAAGCTCTTTCAGTTCATCCTGCGTACCCTTTATGTCAAGGCGTGTGTTGATGTTGTTTACTGTTATGGTCTTTGTGATTTCCGTCATGTTTTTAATTGGGCCAATTAGTTTGTAGCTTGTTCTTGAAACTATGGGTACAAAAAGGAATAGTCCTATGGTTCCTGAAACAAGCACAAGCATGCAGATTTTTGCCGTGTCTTTAATCATCCCCGTTATGTCATAGCTTATATTGATGTAATATTTCTCCCCGCCGGAGTAAAAGCTAGAGGAATATATGTATTCCCTGCTGTAAAAAAGTTTTTCCAGAACAACTATTATATTGTCAGAGTATCTTGTTCTTACGCCTGAAAGATAGACCGGATTCAGGCTGCTGTCGAAAATTTCAACAGAACGGATATTTTCACCCATGTTCAGGCCGTTTACTTCGGGATAATTGCTTATGATTGTTTCAACATCCTTTTCGGCTACGCTTGTATCAAATTTGTTTAATTCGTTTATCATGTAACCAGCAGATGTAATCATTGCAACAATAAGAATAATTACAATGTAAAGGAAAAAATACGATGCGGATATTTTAAATGCAATGGAAAACTTAAGCCTTTTCAACAGCCCTATAATGAGTTTCCACACCATTTTAAAAGGAAAAAGCACAACACCAAGCAATGTTTTTAGTATTTTCTTAATGGTCCTTATCATACGAAATCCTTTAACCGCGAATTATGTAACCGACGCCTCTCACTGTTTCTATAAGGTTCACATTGTACTTCTGGTCAATTTTGCTTCTTAAATACCTGATGTAAACATCGATAATATTAGTGTCTCCGAAGTAATCATATCCCCATACTTTGTCCAGTATCTTTTCCCTTGTAAGAACAATGTTTTTATTAATCATCATGAATTCAAGAAGTTCAAACTCTTTTTTAGTAAGTTCTATATTTTCATTGTCATATTCAACCTTGTAGTTGTTTTTGCACAGTTTAAGACTTCCGATTTCAAGAATATTCGCTTCTTCCTTTTCCTTGTTTATGTTTTTTCTTTTTAAAAGAACTCTTATTCGTGCCAGGAGTTCCTCCACAGCAAAGGGCTTTGTCATATAATCATCAGCACCTATGTCCAGGCCTGTTACCTTGTCTGAAATGTCATCTTTTGCCGTAAGCATTATTACAGGAACTTCAGAAGTCTGTCTCAATCTTCTGCACACTTCTATTCCGCTTAAGCCCGGCAGCATAAGGTCGAGAATTATCAGATCAACATCAGGTTCTTTGCCTTTTTCAAGTCCATCCCTGCCGTTGTTTGCTATTTCAACTTCATATCCTTCATATTTTAGCTCAAGCTCCAAAAACCTTGCAATTTTATGTTCATCTTCAACTATGAGAATTTTTTTCTTATCCATGGGAAACCTCTGTTTTTTTATTATTATACTCTCTTTAATAACTTATTGTAAATAATAATCTATGTTTAATATTGATTTATGGAAATTTTTATCCTTTTGCATATATTGATTATATCAATATTTTTTTTGGGGGGAAATTGCTATAAAGTCAATACATAAAAATAAATTCAATAAAAACTCAGTAAATGGATTGCAATTTCCAATACCCGGTACAGTTTATCAGAATGTTGTAACTGTACCTGATGAAATTACTGTCCATCTTGGTGCTCCTGATAAAGAAGCTGAAAATATCACCATACCCTTCATTGACTACATAAAAAATGTAGCTTCAAGCGAGCTGTACCCAACCTGGCCGGAAAATGCCATAAGAGCAAATGTTTATGCCATAGTATCAGTTGCACTGAACAGAATATTCACCGATTGGTACAGAAGCCGGGGCTACAACTTCGACATTACATCCGATACAAGATTTGACCAGGCTTTTGTGCGTGACAGAGGTATTTATGAAAACATTGACCGTATAGTTGATGAATTATTCAATGTATACATCTCAAGGGAAGGGCGTTTTGAGCCGTTGTATGCCTTGTTCTGTGACGGAAGGGTGTCACAATGCGATGGTCTTTATCAATGGGGAACCGTGGATTTGTCAAACTCAGGCTATACACCACTGGAAATTTTAAAATATTATTATGGAGAAGGTATATCTCTTATTACGGCTCCTGTAGGAGATCTGACATACAGGTATACCGGCAAGGACCTTAAACCTGGTGATTCCAGTCTCGATGTTTTTAGAAAACAGATGCAGCTTAACAGAATTTCAAATAACTTTCCTGCTATTCCCAAAATTCCTCTTGACGGATATTTTGGTGAAGACACTAAAGAAGCTGTAAAGGTTTTTCAAAGTGTGTTCAATCTTCCTGTGACAGGAATTATTGACAAAGGCACTTGGTATAAAATTTTCAATATATATGTAGCAGTAACAAAACTTGCTGAATTGACATCAGAAGGAATTCTTATAAAGGAAATAGAAGAAGAACTTTCTGAAACACTTTTATTGGGAGATATTCGCCGCCGTGTTTCCATACTGCAGTATTTTCTTACTCTTATATCAGCATATAATAAATCTATTCCTCCTGTTCCAATAACAAGAGTCTTTGATGAAGCAACAAGATTGGCTGTCATTGAGTACCAAAAAAACAAGAATCTTAATCCTACAGGTGCTGTAGACCGTGTAACATGGGATCTTTTATACAATGAAGCCCTTGGTATTATAAAAAGCATCCCTCCTGAATCAACCATGCTCCCACGGCTGGCATATCCCGGAAGAAATTATTCTTTAGGGGATGAAGGGCTTGTTCCTTTTGTTCTGCAGCAGGCAATTCAGTATATATCAACGAAAATTAATGCCGTGCCATTCATTGAAATTACCGGTGTATATGATGAAAAAACCAAAGAAGCAGTTGAAGCTTTTCAATCAGCCATGGCACTTAATATTACCGGAATTCTGGATGAAGCAACCTGGAATGCACTTTCTGAAGTATACTATGCTCATCATGAAAACAACAAATAATTATCGCAAGTTATTAAAAGAAATATCAGGCCATGGACCTGATATTTCTTTTGTTATTCAATAATTATTTCATTGTCGTCATTGTCATCATTTTTAGTCAACGGCTGTTCTTCGTCTACAATGATTTCTTCAGATTTTATTTTAATTTTGTCGACTGCTTCCTTCATGTTCTTTTTAATGCTGCTGACATTCAGTGAATTCTTGTCTCTGTATATTTTAATTTTGCATGAAGTCAATATTGCAAGCATAAGGCCGAATATCACAACCCAAAATGCCATAACAAACACTGCAAGAACTATCACCAATGGTATATTCAGCACTGTTTCGCCGTCTTTGTTTCTTATTGACAGCTTAAGTGACAACAGTCTGTTTGTGAATGAAGTGAAGTTTCCTTTTGTCTCGGCTTTTCTTCCCTTTTTCTTTTCAAGCTCTATAATTGATTTTATCAAATCGCCGTCATTTTTCTCCAAAGTGCTTTTTGCTTCCTCATAGCTTACATTAACTCTGTTTCTCAGTTCATCTATTTGTTCCAATGTTACTTTCATTTCGCCCTCCAAAATTTTTATTTTCTATGTTAACAATATACAGCCGAAGAATTAAGCTTGTTTTAGGGATTTATTAAAATAAGATTAGAATTTAATTTGTTTTTTTAATGGAACAAGACACACTTTCATGATGTTGACAAGCCTTTTTTTAAATGATATCATTTGTTTATTGAAAACATTTCTTCAAATATAATTACGTTGCATAGCGATCTTGATGACTGACAACAAAATGAAAGGACGAAAATGAGAATCCGCTTTCCTAAATTCAAAACTTCCGCAAACTTTGACCTGGCTCTGGACCTTGTTGAGGACGGAATGGACATAGACGTTGAAAACAATAAAAAAGGAAGTTTGCCTCCCCATGTAACATCCAAAATGCTTTATTCCGATATTGTAAAACTAGCCTGGCCTTCAGTAGTTGAAATGACACTGACACAGCTTGCTTCGATGGTTGACCTCATGATGGTAGGAGGTCTTGGAGCATGGGCTTTGTCAGCTGTTGGTCTTACTGTGCAGCCAAAATTCCTGCTGATGATATTGTTTATGGCAATGAACGTTGGCGCCACTGCCATGGTAGCAAGGTACAAGGGTGCCGGTGAGCAGGAAAAGGCAAATCAGGTAATGCGGCAGGCACTAATATTGACACTGGTATTTTCAGTTGTTTCATCTGCAATAGGATATATTTTTTCTGAAAAACTGATTATTTTTATGGGTGCACCCGATGCCCAGACACTTAGAGAAGGAACCATATACCTTAAAATACAGATGGTAGGCTTCACATTCATGGCTCTTACTTCAACAATAACAGCTGTTCTAAGAGGTGTTGGCAACTCAAGGACAGCCATGATTTACAACCTTATGGCAAATATAGTCAATGTTATTTTCAATTATTTCCTCATTGAAGGACATTTCGGATTTCCGCGCATGGAAGTTGTAGGTGCCTCAATTGCAACTGTAATCGGAGAACTTGCGGCATTTGTTTTTGCTTTTTCTTACATAACCAAAGGAAATCAGTATCTCCACCTGAGATTTAAGGACAGCTTCAAGCCTGATGCTGCAAGCATGAAGCAAATTTTTGCAATAGGCTTTCCTGCAATGATTGAACAGCTGTTAATGCGTGTTGGAGTCATAATTTATGTAAAAACAATTGCCGGACTTGGTACAGTGGCATATGCGGTTCATCAGATATGCATGAACATTCAGTCCCTGTCGTTTATGAACGGCCAGGGCTTTGCTGTTTCTGCAACCAGCCTTACTGGACAAAGCCTTGGCAAAAACAGACCTGATATGGCCCATGCCTACAACCACAGAACAAGACGTCTTGGAATGGCAGTATCAATAGTAATCGGAGCAATTTTTATATTTTTCGGGAAAAATATTGTGGCTCTTTACAACAATGACCCGGGCATTGTCACTCAGGGAGCCCGCATAATGATGTTTGTGGGATTCACACAGCCCCTGCAGTCATCTCAGTTTATCCTTACAGGTGCCTTGAGAGGTGCAGGAGATACAAAGGCTACGGCAATCATAACATTCCTGACGGTTCTTTTATTAAGGCCCCTGGCCGCCATATATTTCATAAACAACATGAACTTAGGTCTTGAAGGAGCATGGTTTGCATTCATCCTTGATCAGACTGTAAGGAGTGTTCTTGTTCTTTTCAGATACAATTCCGGTACATGGAGAAACATCAAAATAAAATAGTTG
>NZ_JAJUJR010000251.1 GCF_029265225.1 Sedimentibacter sp. | reverse complement strand
GTTTTGATTCATTTTTTGAACTATTTCAACATCGCTTTCATAGGTTATGAATCCATTGTTGGGATCGGAGTGTTTTGATTCATTTTTTGAACTATTTCAACATCGCTTTCATAGGTTATGAATCCATTGTCATCTTTGACGTTAATTACCAAGCCATTTATTTCCGTAGCATCGGCAATTCCTACAATTCGTTCAAATTTGTTGGCCTTGTCAGCTGCAGCATAAAGTGATGAGGCAAGAGCCTTGTCATTTGACTGAAGAGCTTTCACATATTCAGAATATGCATCTATGTTTTCTTTGTTCAAATCATTTCCTGCTGTGTGCCCTGTGGCGTAAAGTGCCCTTACCTCAACATACTTTTTTTCTCTTTGTTCAGATAACGGAACAAGTGGCACATAAAATTCCTTGTACTCTTCTTTTCTTGTTTTTTCAATTTCTTCTCTCTCGGCAATTTTCTTTTCAAGTTCAATTGCTGCTTTTTCTTCTTCCGAAATTTCCGGCTGTGAAGGCTGTTCGCCTTGCGGTGTTTCATTTGCCGGTTCATTGGTTTCTTCTCCAGGTATTGGCGAATTTGCGCTTGCCGGATTAGTGCACGCTGTCAGAACCGCTGTTAAAATAAGTAATAAAATTGCATGTCTTACATTTTTAAACATAAAGCCTCCTAATTTTTGCAGTAGGGAGGTAGTACACCCCAATTACTCCTTTAATACATTTTACTAAAGCATCTTAATTTTAACATACAATTTATTCTTTATCAACAAACATTGAAGTCAATCCAGATTTTACGGACATGTAATTTTTAACAGATTTTACAGCATCTAAATTATTCCTTGACTTTAATATTTACAAAATATATAATTCTTTTATCAAAACAAAAGGAGGCAATTATGCTAACTGCTATAGTTGGAATTAATTGGGGAGACGAAGGAAAAGGAAGAATGGTTGATTTAATGGCTGCTGATTATGATGTTGTATGCCGCTATCAAGGCGGAAACAATGCAGGCCACACTGTTATTAACGAATCCGGCAAATTTATTTTGAACCTGCTCCCTTCAGGCATATTGAGATCTGATGTAGTAAATGTAATGGGCAATGGAATGGTCATTGACATAGAACATCTTCATAAAGAATTATCTAATTTAAGAAAAGCAGGTATTAAAATAACACCTGAAAACTTGAAAATAAGCGACAAAGCTATTATTTGTCTGCCATACCATGTTAAACAGGATGTACTTGAAGAAGAAAGACTTAAAGACATGAAGTTTGGCTCCACAAGAAGAGGCATCGCTCCTGTATACGGAGACAAATACCTAAAAAAAGGCATCCGTATGGGAGATCTTTCAAACAAGGAAGCTTTAAGAGAAAGACTTGAGCATATTGTTGAATGGAAAAACCTGCTTATTGCCGGAGGATACAAATCAGTTGAGTTTGACCCGCAGGACATGTATGACTGGCTCATAAAATATTCAGAAGAACTGAAAGATTACATATGTGATGTTGGTTTGTTCCTGAATGAAGCTGTAAAACAAAACAAGAAAATTATGTTTGAAGCTCAGCTTGGAGCACTCCGTGACATTGACTTCGGTATATATCCATACACATCTTCATCATCAACAATTGCAGCATATGCTCCTATAGGCTCCGGAATACCGGGTAAAAAATTAGACAGCACTCTTGGAATAATGAAAGCTTATTCATCCTGCGTAGGTGAAGGACCTTTCACATGCGAAATGTTCGGAAAGGAAGCTGAAGCATTGAGAGAAGCAGGCGGAGAATACGGCGCTGCTACAGGCAGACCAAGAAGAGTCGGTCCATTTGACATTGTTGCCTCCAAGTACGGCGTAAGCGTGCAGGGCGCTGATGAACTGGCACTTACAAAGCTTGACGTCTTGTCCTACATGGATAAGGTTCCGGTGGTTGTTGCATACGATGTAAACGGAAAAATAACTAAGGACTTCCCTACAGGAGAAGAACTTACAGTTGCTAAACCTGTCATCGAATATAAAGACGGCTGGAAATGCGACATCAGCAAATGCAGAAAAGAATCAGACCTTCCTAAGGAAGCTTATGATTACATCAAATATCTTGAACAAGAAGTAGGCTGCTACATCAAATATGTTTCAGTAGGCGCCGAAAGAGAAGATTACCTCATAATGAGCAAGTAACAATAATTTTCCACAAATAGTAGGGGCGGATCTTGTATCCGCCCGTGTTATTAATTCAATAATTTTGTTATCTTCGGGAGGACACGAGGTCCTCCCCTACATTTTTGAAACAACAACCTAAAAATCGGAGTGTATAAACACTCCGATTTTTACTTAGGTAATTTCTAATTCTTAATTGCTTTTTCTAATCTTTGGCTTAATTTTTTCGATGTACTGGTTGATAAAAACGGTGAAAGCATAATCGTAAATCAAGAATGCCGCCTGTGCTGCTGCAAACATCCACCAGTACAAATTAAGTGTTATGAACAGTCGTACCGTAAAATACATGGCAGCAAGTGAAATGTTGAAAAACACCAGCTTTGCCACATACTGAATTTTCTTATCTTTAATGAACACTTCAAATATATGCTTCGCAATGCTGTAAAGTCCGAAGAACATTATGTAGGTTATAATTTCTACCTTGTTGAAAGTAAGAAAAAATCCCAGCAAACATGAAGCAGCGTAAAAAACAAACGCGCTTTTGCCTCCGAACTCAACCACAACAATTCCCACAATCAAGGCTGCAGCTGCAAAAAGAATTATTGTATTTGTTTCTATAACTGATGAAAGTATTACAAAAATCTGATTTAATCCCAAAAGAACGCCTAAGTAGGCCGTTTCCTTGCTTTTTAACAGCATGAGATCAAGTCTCCTCCCAAGCATTCACACAAACAGTCAGCACAAATAAGCTGTGTGCAGCAGTCAGCGGAACTTGAACCTCTTCCTCCTCCATAGCTGTACGCTCTTTGCTGGTATGAACGCTGCATATTTAATATCTGATTTAAAAAGTTTCTGTATTCCGTGTTGGCAGGATCCATGTTAGCTGCCCTCTGCACAAACTGCAATCCCTGTCCCATGGATCCTATGTTAACGTAACATACTCCCATGAGGTAGTTCCATTCTGCGTTTCTGTCCGCCATGCTGTTGAGTGTTCTTAAAGCCTCCTGAAACCTTCCTGTCTGTATATGCTGCCTCACACTGAACAGATTTCCGCTTCCGTAAGAACCGTTTGAGTAGCCTGAACCTGAGCTGTAATTAGTGCTTGAAGCTGTGCCGTTCATTATTTCATCATACGCCCATTGGATTTCCTTGAATTTTTCTTCTGCCAGATCCTTCAGAGGGTTGTTTTCGTTCATGTCCGGGTGGTATTTTTTTGCAAGCTTCCTGTATGCGCTTTTAACTTCATCCTTTGACGCGCCGCGGCTCAAGCCAAGCACTTCATATGGGTCTTTCATTTATTTTTCTCCTTGTCAACGTTATTGATTTTGTTCAATATTCCTGAATATATTATATTTTCTATGATTCCTTTGTCCTGTTCCAAAGGAAGTTTTTCTATTTCATTGCTCAAAAATGACAAGTTGAGCATGGAAAGTTCCTTTGCATATTCTCTTTTGTTTTCAATTTCAAGGTTGTTGAACGGATTATACGATCCGCTTTTTTCATCTTTTTCCATATCCTCGTATGCATCGAGGAAATAAATGTACTTGCCTGCATAAAACCCGACTTTTCTTAATATCTTTTCCCATTCATCGCGTTTATACAGAAAAATTTCTTCCATGAGATGGCCGAATTCATTGGACACTGCATCAACATCCCGGGAATTTTCCTTTTCAAGCTGGACAATATTTTTAAGCCTTTCCTTGATTTCTTCTGCCTTTTTACCGTATTTAAGAACAGCTTTCTTAAAATCTTTTTCAAGTGCTTTGCATACGGCAAGACTTTTCATGTCGCGTTCGTCATTCCAGTTGTCAATCATGTTGTAGTATGAAAGCATTATGTTCATGGAAGCGGCATATTCCGTTATTTCATTTTGTATGACAAGCTGCTT
>NZ_JAJUJR010000456.1 GCF_029265225.1 Sedimentibacter sp. | reverse complement strand
GCTGCATTCCAAGGCATATCCCTATGAGATATTTCCCTTTGGCAACTTCTTCTTTTATTACAGCGCCTAACCCGGATTCATCAAGAAGGCTGATTGCATCTCTGAATGCTCCCACACCCGGAAGTATGAGTGATTTCGCATTCCTTAAATCTTCTGTTTTGCTGCTTATTTTTACATCCACACCAAGACGCTCAAATGCTCTTTCTACAGATGCAAGATTTCCCATTCCGTAATCAATTATCACATGCATTACAAGGCCCCCTTTGTGGACATACAATTTTCTGAAGTGATTCTGCTTGCAGTCTTAAGAGCCCTTCCAAAACCCTTGAACACAGCTTCAATTTTGTGGTGATCATTTTCTCCATAAAGAACTTCAATGTGAAGGGTAGAAAGTGAATTGTTCACAAAACCCTTGAAGAATTCCTTGAAATCTTCCGTGGCCATATTCCCAAGCATTGCTCTTTCGAATCCTGCATTGTAAACAAGGGTTGGCCTGCCGCTGAAATCAACTGCAACTCTTGCCAATGACTCGTCCATTGGAAGGAACATGAAACCATAGCGTTCAATTCCTTTTTTATCACCCAGGGCAATTTTAAATGCTTCTCCCAAGGCAATACCTATGTCTTCTGCTGTATGGTGGGAATCAACATCCAAATCCCCAGAACATTTTACCTTGAGGTCAAATCCGCCGTGAAATCCAAACAATATGAGCATGTGGTTTAAAAATCCTATTCCTGTTTCAATGTCCGTCTTTCCGCTTCCGTCAACATCAAGCTCAACATTTATTTCAGTTTCAAATGTCTTCCTTTTTACAGTGCTTGTTCTCATTGATTTCCTCCCATTATATTTTTTATTTCTTCCAAAAGTATTTCATTTTCTTCCTTTGTTCCAATTGTAATACGGTTGAAAACTTCTCCCCCGTAATTGAATTTTCTGATTAGAACTCCACAGTCCATGAGTTTTTCAAATAAGTTTTCCACAGGAGATTTCACAAGTATGAAGTTTGCACCGCTTGGGTACACTGTGAAACTAAGTTCTCTCAGTGAATTGCTCAGTTCCTGCCTTAACTTTTTTACTCCTTCAATGTACGACTTAACTCTTTCAATGTTGTCGAGAGCCTGTTCAGCAGCATACTGTGACAAAATGTTTATGTTGTAAGGAACTTTAACCTTCCACACATATTTTATGGTTTCTTCACATGCAATCATTGCTCCAACTCTGAGACCAGCCAGGCCGAATGCCTTGGAAAGTGTGCGCATTACTATTAAATTTTCATATTTGTCAACCAGATCTACTACTGAATTTTCTGAAAAGTCCACATATGCTTCATCTAAAATTATCAGCGAATTTTTAACACTGTCAAGAAATCTCACAACTTCGTCTCTTGTATACATGAATCCCGTTGGGTTGTTGGGATTACAAAGTATTACAATTTTTGGATTGTTTTCTTCAGCTGCCTTTATTAACTCATCAATACTTTGTGTAAAATCTTTTTCTGAAGGGATTCCTATATATTCAGCTCCGCAAAGATCGCAGTAAGTCTGGTACATGCTGAAAGAAGGAACAAAGCTCATAACAATTTCGCCCTTGTCGCAAAATGCATTTATAACCATGTTTATCATTTCGCTTGAACCGTTGCCCACCATTATGTTTTCTGCCCT
>NZ_JAJUJR010000003.1 GCF_029265225.1 Sedimentibacter sp. | reverse complement strand
ATACGCGTTTTAACTGAGCACCCCCCTTGACGGCAAGGGCGTCCCGCCCTTTGCAATCCTCGTTTTTTATATGATATGAAAGAGAACTTTCCTATCATATAAAAAAATAACTCCTTATTGTATAAGGAGTCATATTTCTTAATCTTCCAATTCTCTTAACTCTGCCATGTTGATGTCTTCGTGCTTTTGCTTCAAGACGCCTTCCTCAACAACCTTAAGGTCTTCACCGCTTATTTCCTCTATTTCAACAGTTCCGTCAGCTTTTGTCACATTTACTCTGGCAGTCTTGAACAGTGGATTAATATCCAGTACAATACCTGTCTTTTTAGTTCCAGCTATGGCTACTCTGTCTCCCACATCCGGAAGAAGTTTGATATTTTCTTCATAGACCTGGTGCTCGTAATTAAGACAGCACATGAGGCGTGAACAAATTCCGGATATTTTTGAAGGATTCAAAGATAGCTTTTGTTCCTTCGCCATTTTTATTGATACAGGATAAAATTCACCTAAGAATGATGAACAGCACATTGGCCTTCCGCAAGGTCCAAGTCCCCCTATCATCTTAGCTTCATCTCTTACTCCTATTTGCCTGAGTTCAATTCTTGTTCTGAAAATTGATGCCAGGTCCTTAACAAGTTCCCTGAAATCAATACGGCCGTCTGCTGTGAAATAAAAAATGACTTTGTTGTTATCAAATGTGTATTCTATATCAACAAGCTTCATTTCCAACTGGTGCTCTTCGATTTTTTTCAAGCATAAATCAAAAGCCTGCTGTTCTTTTTCCTTGTTTTCCTGATTGCATTTTATATCTTCTTCTGTTGCAAGTCTTAAAACTTTTTTAAGAGGCTGAACTATGTCTTCTTCCTTAACCATTTTAGGGCCTACAACTACCTGTCCGAATTCAATTCCTCTGATTGTTTCCACTATTACGTAATCTCCGTCATTGATCCATTTTTTATCCGGATCAAAATAGTAGATCTTACCAGCCTTCTTGAATCTGACGCCAACTACCTTTATCATTTAAAGACCTCCTGAATCTTTAAAAGCATATTATCTATAGCAAGTTTATAGTTAACATTGCTCTTTATATTGTCGCTTGCTGCCTGAAGATACTCGATTATATCTGAGCTATCTTTCATTTTTTCGCTGTGTGCTGCAGCCAAGTTTGTAAAATCCTTGTTTATAATGAGACTGTGCATGTTGTTTTTTGCAAACACAACATCGCGAATCCACAGCATAATCATTTCAATAATTGTATCTATATCATCTTTATTTTCTTCAAAGTAATTTTCTACTTCATATATTATTTCAGAATCTGTGTTGATTATTTTGTCAAAAAGATTTATTATTTCTTTTCTTTTTTCCAGAACACCATCTTTATCATTAATGATGTTTACTGCCTTGTTCAAGATTCCTCCTGAATAATCAGCAGCCAGATCTGCCTTGTCTTCTGTGGCATTATACTTTTCTATCAAGTATTTTTTAATTGTTTTTTTGCTGATGTTTCTGAATTTGATTGTCTGACACCTTGAAACTATTGTGGGAAGAAGCAAATTGACATTTGTTGTCAAAAGTATCATTACAGCATCTCCCGGTGGTTCTTCAAGGGTTTTTAAAAATGTGTTGGCTGCCTGAGTTGTCATCTTGTGGGCATCCTTGATGATGTAAATTTTTTTGTCTGATTCGTACGGTTTTTTGTAAACCGACTCTACCAGTTCATCAATATCTTCTCTTTTAATTGTAGTTTCATCCTGATTCACAATGTGCAAATCAGGATGATTCATTGAATTCATTTTAATGCAGTCCTGGCAGCTGTTGCATGGTTCTTCATGAAAATCGCTGCAAAACAAAGACTGGGCAAATATTAAAGCAAGCTCATATTTACCCATGCCCTTTGGTCCTTCAAATATATAGCAGTGGGATATTTGATTTAATCCGATTGATTTAATTAAAGATGTCTTGATTTCTTCCTGTCCTGCTACCTGGCTGTAAAGCATTTCAACACCTCTTTCTTAAATCTTTTCAAATCTTTCGATGTTGGTCACAAATACAACTGCTCCGCCAACAGTAACCTCAATTGTCTGAGGCAAATATCCTCCCACTGTGCTGAATGAACTTGGAGGAATAGCTGCCGTAATTTTCTTTTTAACTTTGCATATTTTTCTGATAATTTCGATTTCTTCATCAACCTTTCCATCTTCAACAACTGAAATGATTGTAGTGTTGCCGGAGCTTAAAAATCCTCCGGTGGATGACATCTTGGTGGATGAAAAACCATTTTCTCTCAAAGCTGCTATCAATTTATTTGCATCATCATTTTGCACTATGGCAGTTACTAATTTCATTTTGTTCCTCCTATAATGAATTTATAATGTCTTTTATTTCATTAAAAATTTCATCAATTGTTCTTTCGGCATTTATGGTTCTGATTTCTGGACATAACTGTGCCAGATTCTTATATCCTTCATAGACCTTCTGGTGAAAAGAAATGTTTTCATTTTCAAGTCTGTCTCCGCCATCAATGGAAAGCTTTCTTTTTAAACCCTTTTCAGGATTTACATCAAGAAGTAATACCATGTCCGGCTTGAGTTTATTTGTTCCGAAATCATTAATGTTTTTTATTTCTTCAATTCCGAGTTTTCTTCCAAGGCCTTGATATACAAGAGAAGAATAAACAAATCTTTCGCTTATTACAACCTTTCCTTCTTGAAGCCACGGAATTATTTTTTCATGAACAAGCTGTGCTCTAGCCGCAGCATAGAGCAAAGCTTCTGTTCTGTAGTCCATTTCAGTATTATTTTTGTCCAGAATAAGTTCCCTGATCTTTTCACTTATGTCAGTTCCCCCTGGTTCTCTTGTAAATTCAATTTGTTTTCCTTGTCCACGAAAATGCTGGCCGATTTTTTGGGCCATTGTGCTTTTACCTGAACCATCCGGACCTTCTAATACTATAAATTTTCCTATCATTTTACAACTCTCAACTGATGATTTTTGTCAACGCCGTTTACATTAATTCCGTTTTCAAGCATAACCTTAACATATTCAATTGTTTCAGGCACTATTATTTCACCAGGGCAAACGAGAGGTATTCCCGGCGGATACGGAATAATGAATTCAGCTGCTGTTTTTCCAATAGAATCATCCATGTCTACCAGCATGTTTTCGGAATAAAATGCCTTACGCATTTTTCTTTCATGCTGAAGCTGAGGAAATGCTTCTATTTGTACAATTTCTCTTTTTTCGTTGCTTTTGCTTCTGTCAAGGTAAATTTCCTTAACAGCGTCAAATAATCTATCAATATCTTCTGGTTCATCGGTAGCTGTGATATAGCCTACAGTGTACATTAAATCAGCAAATTCCATTTGAATTTTATATTCATATCTTAAAATTTCCTGAAGCTCTGTACCTGTAATTCCAAGCTCACTCATGCTGATTACTGCACGTGTTGCGTCAAAGTCATAGCATCCTTCACCAATAAGGAAGTCATCTTCTAATACATTTATACCCATGTTTCTAAGTTCCAAGGTTCTTCTCTTGAATACTTCAATATTTCTTTTCAGTCTTTCTTCTCCGTTTTCATTCATCCAGTGAACAGCATTTTCAATAGATGCCATCAAGATGTATGAAGGCGAAGTTGTCTGAAGCATTCTAAGCATAGTTTCAACATTGTTCAAATCAACTCTGTCTGACAAAATGTGCATAATTGATCCTTGAGTCATGCACGGTAAAGTTTTATGAGTGCTTTGTGTTACTATGTCAGCTCCTGAGCTTTCAGCTGATGGAGGAAGCAAATCCTTGCAAAAATGCAGATGTGAGCCGTGTGCTTCATCTATCATAAGTATTTTTCCATACTTGTGAACTATTTCAGCTGCTTTCTTAACGTCGAAGCAAATTCCGTAGAATGTTGGATACGTCAATACAACCATTTTTATATCAGGGTTGTCTATGAGCATCTGCTCCAGCTTTTCAAGGCTGATGCTGAAGTTTAAACCATGTTTCTTATTGAATTCAGGATATAAATAAAATAATTTTAAATCTCCTAATATACAAGCGTTATAAACAGACTTGTGACAATCTCTTTGCACAAGAATTTTATCTCCAGGGTTAGTACATGCCATTATTGCCGATATGATTCCACAGGATGTCCCGTTTACAACCATATATGATTTTTTAGAGCCATAAGATTCTGCGATGTATTCCATGGCATCCTTCAAAAATCCTGTCGGGTAATGTAAATTGTCTGTACCTAATGTTTCTGTAATGTCATAAAAATTTAGATTGTTACCAATTTCATCTAAAATACCATTTTTACCTTTATGACCAGGCATGTGAAAATTTGTATCTACTTCACTTCGATACTGCTTTATCCCCGAAATAATGTTCAGTTTTTTCATTGTTAATCTCCCGTTAAAATTACTTTTTTGAATAAAATAATTTATACTCACATAAGTTATATTATGCCTTGTATATTGGGATTAGTGCTCATCTCCTTTTTTTATAATTTAACTGCTTATGCAGTTTATTTGGTGGTGTTGTTGCTTCGTTTCTTTGAAATTCTCTTAGTAGTATGCACAGTTTCAACGGTTAAAACAACCATAATTGAAAAAACCATTATTGCAATAGAAAAAAGAACAATGTATTCTATCCACATGATTTGTACCTTCCGCATATTATTAATATTCAGCCAAAAGGCCTATAATAATATATTATATAACAGCAGCATATCGTTGTCCAACAAAAATTTTAATAATTAAAATTCATCAGACCAGCAGCTTCAATACCAGTACTGCAATAAAACCCGGAATGCCCAGCAGTCCTATGATCAATGCCGTCAGTTCGTTTACTCCGATGTACACGCCTGTAAGCTGTCCAAAATAATTAAATACAATTAAAAACAATGCACCCAGCAAAGAATTTAATATCAATCTGCCTAAAAACTTCAATGGTTTTACAAATAACCAGGATATCATGAAAATTAACATAATACCTGCCGAATATGCCATTACTATTCCAATATCAGCACCCACAAAGACTCCTCCTCATTGATTTTCCGGTACATGCCGGTTAGTTAATATTATGAAGTCGTCCACGTTTTTATTCCATTATGACAATAACATACATTACATTAATGAGAAGCTGTTGTCAATAATAAATTTTTATTTGCATGATATTTTGCTGTTATACTATTACAATTATTATTTTTCCTGTTTATCATCCGTTTTTATATTTAAATCAGAACTCTCTTCCCCATCTTGTGATTCCTTCAGTTCAACGGCTGACAGTTGTTCTTCTTGATTTTTGCTTGTTGATGTCTTAAAAAAAGCTCTCAGTTTTTCAGGCATTACCACATATTTGTTCACCAATAGCGCTATTACAATCCCTATGGAAGTGTCAAGCACCCTGTTTACAGTGTAAAGAATGTAACCTCCGTCACGATTTTTTGAAATTAAAATACTCAGATAAACAACACAGCTTATTACAACTGCCTGTTTCTGGTCAATCATAACGCAAATTTCAATAAGAAGTATAATTCCCAAAGGTATTATAAAAATCATCATTTCTTCATTGACAACAAAAATTTCGCTTACAACAAACAACACAAATATTCCAACAAGTCCTCCCACAATTGTGCCAAGAACCCTCGAAACACCTTTTTCCAATGAATCCACAATTGTGTTCTGCATACATATTACGGCTGCCACACAAGCATAAATTGAATTCTCCCTGCTTATTAAATCAAACAGCAAAAGACACAAAAAAACTGATAAAGTTGTTTTAATATTTCGCATTCCTATTTTGGGTAAATTCATATTTATCCTCCACTTTATTTTTCGAAATATGTTTAAAGCAAATGAATTCATAAAATCTTGAGCATTTTTAAGAATCTTTGAATTGTATTATAATATAAAATGAAAAATTAATAAATATTTTTTTGCATTTGTAAACTTCGTAAACAAAAAATCCCCCAAGGGGGAGATTTTTATTTAAAGCTGTACTGTCCAATTAAATCCTGCTTGCATATCCACAAATCAGATGAAAGGTCAACATAATAAGTGTGAGGGTTTGTAAACCTTTTAACCTCATTCCACAAATTATCGACTTCCTTTTTGCAGTAATCCCTTATTTCATTTAGACTCGGGCTTTCATAAACACATTCACCGCCTATGAAAACAGGTACCTGAAGATTTTTGGCATAAAACCTTGTTATTTTTTTCTTTTTCCAAACATGAATTTCATCAAATATGGTGTATGGTTTTGTATCATCAATGACTTCATTGTGAAGGGCAACAACATCTGCAATGGGGTTGTCGGCCTTTTTGTCATATAACCTCCATACTTTTTTGTATCCTGGATTGGTTATTTTTTCTTCATTTTCAGATATTTTAATTTTTGGTATTATTTCGCCGTTTTTTTCAACAGCCGCAAGCTTGTATACGCAGCCGAAAACAGGCTCGGACTTGGCTGTAATGAGTCTTTCACCAACTCCAAAGGAATCAATCTTTGCTCCCTGGTCAAGTAAATCTGTTATGATGAACTCATCAAGGCTGTTTGACGCAACTATTGAGCAATCGTGAAGATTTGCTTCATTGAGCATCTTCCTGCACTTCTTGCTTAAGTATGCTATGTCGCCTGAATCTATTCGCACTCCCTTGAGCCTCTTTCCCATGGGTTCAAGAATTTCTTTCGAAACTCTTATGGCATTGGGAATTCCGCTTTGAAGTACATTGTACGTGTCTATTAAAAGCGTACAGCTGTCAGGATAGTTTTCTGCATACACCTTGAATGCTTCATATTCGCTTTCATACATCTGTACCCATGAATGGGCCATAGTTCCCAGCGCAGGGACGCCAAATGCCTCGTCAGCCAATGTTGTGGCAGTTCCCATTACTCCCCCTATATATGCAGCTCTTGCTCCGTATATGGCACCGTCGTAGCCCTGGCTTCTTCTTGCTCCAAATTCCATGATAGGTCTTCCCTTGGCAGCCCTCACAACTCGGTTTGCCTTTGTTGCTATGAGACTTTGATGATTGATGGTCAAAAGAAGCATTGTTTCTATGAGCTGAGCATCAATTGACTTTGCTCTTACAGTTATGAGAGGTTCATTTGGAAAAACAGGAGTTCCTTCAGGAATGGCATAAATGTCTCCTGAAAACTTGAAGTTTTTCAGATACTGCAAAAATTCTTCCTTAAACATATTCTTGCTTCTTAAATAATCTATGTCGTGATCACTGAATTTCAATTCCTTTATGTACTGTATAACCTGTTCTAATCCCGCAACAATGGAAAAACCTGCTCCGTCTGGATTTTTTCTGAAGAACATGTCAAAATATACGATGTCATCTTTCATACCGTTGGAAAAATATCCGTTTGCCATGGTGAGTTCGTAAAAATCCATCAGCATGGGTAATTTTCTGTCGCCAAAATTATTATAATACATATTATTCTCCTTAGTTTATTTTATCTGCAATTTCAATTCCGCTTGTGTGCATGTTGTAAAGAGCAAATAAATTCATGAGATATCCGTCATGAGAACCGCCGTCATATGTTTCGACACAGTCTTTAGGCACTATTATTCTTTTATTCCTGTTCACCTGGTTGAAGTATGCCTTTAAGCTTAAGGCAAACTGAAGAACGCATATGTCCGTTACACAGCCTGTAATAATATAATTATCAACCTTATCAATATTTTCTTCAAGCCACTTCTGGAACTCGACCGTATTAAAACCATTGGTGCTGTTTTTATGGATATATAATGTTTCCGGTCCTAATGAAAATTCAGTTTTAAGTTCCGGTATAAGTTCTGCTTCATTGCTTCCTTTTATGCAGTGCTGCGGAAAACTTCCGAATTCCTCTGAATTTTCCTCATGACTGTCAAGGAAAAAAACCTTTTTAAAGCCTTTGGTTTTTTCGTTCAATTCAGCAATATTTTTTACTATCCCTGCTACTCTTGGTGAAGACAATGGGCCTGAATAAACAAAACCGTTAACCATGTCAACGACGATCAAGACTGTTTTGTCCTTGTCAATTTCTGAAAGATCAATTGTTTTTCCTGTTAAATCGTTTTCTATTTTTTTCAAAGCTTCCATAATTCAATCCTTTGGCAAAATATAATTTATTACATTATAAAGTCAATTTTCCCATTTGTCAAAAAATAATTACAATGTAAAAAAACTGTGCCCATAAAGACACAGTTTTTTTAATTATTTCATTTCAATTGTTTTCTTAGGACATTTAGTTGAACATACACTGCATCCAATGCACTTGTCAGGGTCAACCTTGTGTGTCTTTTTAAGTTCACCTTCTATTGCACCTACTGGACAATTCTTTGCACATATTGTACAGCCAATACAGCCTTCTTCAACTATAAAAGCTTTCTTTTTTGTCAGAAGATCGCCTTGAATTGCTTTTGTCGGGCATTTTTCAACGCAAACCATGCAGTGTGTACATTTTTCGTAATCAACTTTTGCCAGGTTGTCTGTTACGTGAATTGCGTCGAAAGCACAGTTCTTTTCACAGATTTTGCAGCCTATACAGCCAACTGAGCAAACATCTTTTACTGCTTTGCCGAAATCTTTGTTGTGGCATCCAACTATTACATTGTTTTTGTAAGGAACAAATTCAATAACAGCTTTTGGACATTCTTCAACGCATTTTCCGCAAGAAGTACATTTATCTTTATCTATTACTGCAAGACCGTCAACTATTTCAATAGCATCAAAAGCACATACTACTTTACAGTTTCCAAATCCAAGACAGCCTTTGTCGCATGATTTGTTTCCGCCCATAACTGCTGCTGCTGCCTTACAGTCAGGAACTCCATTATATTCATATTTTTGTTTTGCTACTGAATCGCAGCCCTGGCACATTACATGTGCAACTTTCTTTTCTGATTCATTAGCTGTTACTCCCATAATGGAAGCAATTTTTTCATGAGCCTGTTTGTTAGCAACAGGACATCCGTTAACAGGAGCTTTTCCTGCTGCAATGGCATTTGCCAAGGCATCGCATCCGGCATATCCGCATCCGCCGCAGTTTGCTCCAGGTAATGCATTTCTTACTTCAATTACTTTTTGATCAACTTCAACTGCAAATAGTTTTGCTGCAACTGCCAACAAGACACCGCATACAACACCTATTCCGCCAGTTACCGCTGCTGCACTTACTATAACCATTTTTTTATCCTCCTATAATTGCAATCCGGAGAAACCAAGGAATGCAATAGACATAAGACCCGCTGCAACCAAAGAAATAGCTGAACCCTTCAATGATTCCGGCAAATCTGCATTATCAACTTTATCTCTTACTCCTGCAAACAATACAATTGCAATTAAAAATCCCAATGATGTTCCAACAGAGTTTACCATAGATTCTATGAAGTTATATTCCTTAGTTATGTTTATGATGGCAACACCAAGAACTGCACAGTTTGTAGTAATCAGCGGCAAATAAATACCAAGAGCCTGATAAAGACCAGGAGCTGATTTCTTCAGGAACATTTCAACAAACTGAACCAATGCTGCAATTATCAATATAAACACAATAGTCTGCAGATATTGTAAACCCATTGTATCCAAAATTGCTTTCTGAACAATATAAGTTATAATGGAAGCCAATGTAATAACGAATATTACGGCAATACCCATACCTGCTGCTGTATCAATTTTTTTAGAAACTCCAAGGAAAGGACATGTTCCTAAAAACTGCGAAAATATAATGTTGTTAACAATCGCAGATGTTATAAATAAACTTATTAAATTCATTTAATTTACCCCCTATGCTTTCTTTCTTCTTGAAAGGTAATTTACAAGACCTATTAATAATCCAAGTATAATGAAAGCTCCCGGTGGCTGTATTGCAATCATCATCGGCTCATAAGATGCCGGAAGGATGCTCAAACCGAAAAGTGATCCATTACCTAAAAATTCTCTTACTGCACTTAATAAAATCATTGCTACCAGGTAGCCTGCTCCCATTCCCAGACCGTCAATAATAGAATCAACTACACCGTTCTTAAAAGCAAATGCTTCTGCTCTTGCAAGTATTATACAGTTTACAACTATCAAAGGTATAAACACACCAAGTGCCTGATACAATGCAAAAGTATATGCATGCATCAATAAGTCAATTATAGTTGTAAATGCAGCTATTATTATAACGAATGCAGGTATACGAACCTCATCGGGTATAAATTTTCTTAAAAGAGAAATAACAATATTTGATCCTGTCAAAACAGCTATTACTGCTATTCCCATTCCTATTCCGTTTAAAAGCGAAGTTGTAACAGCAAGTGTCGCACACATACCAACCTGTTGAACTAAAATAGGATTCTCTTTGGTAATACCATTCTTAAATATATCTAATTTGTTCATGTCTTCCTCCTATTTTAAATATTGATTATAGATGCTTATTGCATTGTTAACAGCGCTCAGGAATGATTTAGAAGATTTAGTAGCTCCTGTTATAGCATCAAAATCAGTAATTTCCGCAGTTGCATCCTTGCCTGCAAACTGTGAAGTAAACCCTGGTTCTGTGGTTCTTGAACCAAGACCTGAAGTTTCTGAATGTGAAACAACATTTACGCCGGTGATTTTTCCATCAGGAGAAATACCAACAAACAATTCCATATCTCCGCCGTAACCTGCAACTGTACTGAATGTTCTTACAACATAACCGAGTTCATTGTTAGAACCATCTACAGCTGTCTGAAGATTTACAAATTTTCCGTTTTCAGATTTTATAGTTTCAACCAAAGCAGCATCTGCATAATCGTTAAACATTACTGAACCAGGCATTACAGCTTCCAAAACTTCAGGGCTTGTAGCAGCCATGGCTTCATTCTTTGCAATTAAATCTTTTGTTGAATCATTTAAAAATGCCAGTACACCTGCTGAAATTGCAGCAATTAAAAATAAAATACCGCCTAAACGTACGTAACTATTTTTCATTTTTTACACCTCCTGCTACTCCAAAAACTTTCGGTGTAACATATTTATCTATGATAGGAGTCAAAATGTTCATAAGAAGTATTGAATAACTTACTCCTTCAGGATATCCGCCGACTTTTCTGATGAGCATTGTCAATATACCTGCTCCAACTGCATAAATAACTTTACCCTTGTCAGTGATTGGGCTTGTTGCATAGTCAGTAGCCATGAAGAATGCTCCAAGCATAAGTCCGCCGCCAAATACATGGTATAAAAGCATGCTTCCTCCATCAACAACAAGAGCTATAGCAGCTACTGTGCCAATGTAAACTACCGGAATAATCCATTTTATAGTTCCTCTGTATATTAAATAAATACCGCCTATTATAAGAAGTATTGATGAAGTTTCGCCAATAACCCCAGGTATATTTCCAAGCAGCATGTCCATAACTGAAGGAAGAGTGCCTGTTGCTGTACCTTTTAATATTGCTAATGGTGTTGCAGAAGCAACCACATCTGTAACTGGATTTACAAATCCTGAAGTCATATGAGTTGACCATGACGCCATTAAAAATGCTCTGCCCGCTAATGCCGGGTTTAAAAAGTTAAAGCCAAGTCCACCGAAAACTTGTTTTACTACTGCTATTGCAAATACAGAACCAACTACTGCAACCCACCAAGGTGCTGATGATGGTAAGTTAAATGCCAACAATATGCCTGTTACTACAGCGCTTAAATCTGTAACTGTTATAGCTCTGCCCATGGCTCTTTCACACAAATACTCTGTTACTACAGCTGCCAGAACAGAAGCCACCAATAATACAATTGAATTTAATCCAAAATAAAATACACTTGCTGCCAATGCCGGTGTTAATGCTATTATAACATCCAGCATTAATTTTTGAGTTGTTTCATCGGATCTAATATGAGGTGACGATGAACCAATCAATTTATTTTCCATCTGTTTTTCCTCCTATTTTGCCTTTTTGCGTCTTGTTAATATTTCTTTCTTGGCGATGCTGATTGTTTCTTTTAAAGGTCTCTTTGCAGGACATACATAAGAACAACCGCCGCATTCGATGCAATCTGCACCATGCAGTTCATCTGCTTCATCGAATTTCTTCAATAATGCAAATTTGCTGATTTTGTAAGGCTGCAGATAAACAGGGCATGCTTCTACGCATCTGCCGCACAAAATACAATTTGAAGGCTCAGGAATCTCTGCATCCTTTTTGTTGAATACCAAAATACCTGACGTTCCTTTAACAACTGGAACTTCATCTGTAAATTGCGCAATACCCATCATAGGTCCGCCGTTTAATATTTTTCCAGGTTCTTCAGAATAACCGCCACATTGCTCGATAACATCTTTAAACAATGTACCTATTCTTACGTAAATATTCTTAGGATTTTTTACAGCGCTTCCTGATACAGTAACAACTCTTTGTACTGCAGGCATGCCTGTCATAAATACATTTCCTATTGTAGCAACTGTTCCAACATTTTCAACAACACAGCCAACTTCCATTGGCAGTCCGCCTGAAGGAACTATTCTTCCTGTAATTGCATTGATGATTCTCTTTTCATCGCCTTGAGGATATTTGACTTCCATAGGGCAAACTTCGATGCCTTCTTCGCCTTGAGCCAGCTTTTGAAGCGTTTCAATTGCATCCGGCTTATTTTTTTCAATAGCAATATAGCATTTTTCAACGCCAAGAGCCTTTTTTATGGCTTTAATGCCAAGTATTACAAGTTCAGGCTTTTCAAGCATAATTCTGTGGTCTGCTGTGAGATATGGTTCACATTCAGCTCCGTTTACCAGCAGCACGTCAATAACTTTGTCCTTTGGAGGTGCAAGTTTAACATGAGTAGGGAATGCTGCTCCGCCCATGCCTGCCATGCCTGCTTCTTTGATGATTGATAAAATTTCTTCCTTTGAAAGTTTGTCTGGATTGCCTTTCGGCTGAACAGATTCATGAACTTCAAACTTACCATCAGATTCTATAATTATGCAATTAACTTTTGAACCTCCGGGAACTTGATGCTGTTCAATTTTTTTAACTGTTCCAGATACGCTTGAATGTACTGGTGCTGAAACAAAGGCTTTTGATTCGCCTATCTTTTGACCAACTTTAACTGTATCGCCTACAGCTACCAATGGATCGCACGGTGCTCCTATGTGCTGTGATAATGGGATAACAACAATTTTAGGATCAACTGCATCTTCAATCGGCACATTTTGCGTAAAGGTCTTGTTTTGAGGGGGATGTACTCCACCTTTAAAAGTAAACAATTTTGTGCTCATATTTACCACCTCTTGTTTTAATTGTTTATATAAAAGAATTATATAAAAGAATATTTAGTAATCAAACATAACGATTATAACAGATTATATTTAACTTTTAAACATCTTTTTTTGTTAATTTTAAAAATTCTATCATCATTTTTGTTAATTTGCAAGCAATGGATATAAATTCCATTAATTTACTTGTTAATTTGTAGATAATTCCCTTATGTTTTCATTGATATATTCCTTGATCCAAAGGAGCACCGAGCTGTCGGAAATATGTCCGCCATCAAGTATATTCTTTATTTCTTCAGTGCTGAGGGAAAACATGCCGCTGTCTGTAGAATGGTTGTAAATTAATTCACAATCTTGCAAAGAATTTATTATTGTCATAATCGTCTCACCCATGTTTCCCATGGGGGCACGGTCAATATTATTTCTTTCAAAAAAGCATTCCACTCTGGTTCCGGCTCCCAATTGTGAATCAATGATCAATTTTCCGTTGCATCTTTCACAAGATCCCTTAAGCATGGGAAGACCCAGACCAACCTTTCTTGTTGTACGAGTTGTAAAAAAAGGATCTGTTACTTTTTTAAGCATTTCTTCGCTCATGCCGGTTCCATTGTCTTTAATTATAATTTTCAGGCAGTTTTTTTTCACGCTGTCGTCAACATCTATTTCTATAAGCGTTGCCTTGGCTTTAACACTGTTCATGGCAATGTCCAAAATATGCATAGAAATTTCTTTCATATTTCCTCCGTTAAATGAAAAAGTCGCATCTGCGACTTATATAATATTCATGTAATCGTAAATATCTTCAATGTCATCCAGTTCCAGATAATTCTTTGCTTCAGATATGTCCACAAGCTGATGTGCATCTGAATTTCTTAAGATTCTTAAACCTTTAATATACTTTTCATCAATTTCTGTTTTATCATAAACTTCCACAAAATCAATGCATATATTTTTTGGAATAAAACCCAAGACGCCTAATATGCTGTTTGATTTTTTATTTATATGAGCAGGCACCATTATTCCGTGATGAGAAGCAGCCAGGTTCCTCACTTCACCGATTGACAATGAAGAGGCATTTAGCAGGAGTTTTCCAAGTTCTCCTGTTTTTTCGTCAAATTCATTATAAATGATCTGCTCGCCGAAAATGACCGGATTGTTCTTCACTTCCGGAAGCGAAGAATATATAATATCACCAAATTCAAGGGCATCAATCAGATTTCTGAAATAACAAAGAACGTGAACTTCTTCTTTTGTTGTTACCTCAATTCCAGGCACAACTTTTATGCCTGATTTTTCTCCAAGCATTACTACAGCAGGCAGATTTCCTGCAGTGTTGTGGTCTGTAACTGAAATTATGTTAAGCCCTTTTATATATGACATGTTTACAATATTATTAGGTGTCATATCACTGCTTCCGCAGGGTGACAAATCAGAATGAATGTGCATGTCGTAGTAAAATTTCATTTTATACCCATTTTAAAAAGATTGCAGGCAACACTATAGGCACTTTCTTTTGTTCTGAAAACAGGAATGTCAAGCTCCTTGGCTTTTTCCAGTGTTTCTTCCTCCACTTCCATGTTCTCCACAACAATTATGCAGGACAAATCCAAAAGATCGGCAACTGCTACTATGTTTAAATGAGTCTGTATGGTTATCCAGGCATAATTTTGTTTTGCCTTTGCCATTACTACGCTCAGCAAATCTCCTATATAGACTCCTTCAACATCCATATCCTTTTCTGTACAGAATAAAAGTTCCAGGTTTAAATTTTCAGCAAATTCTAAAGTCTTCATAATATACTACCTCTTTTCATTAGCTCTAAGAACAACGCAGTCATACAATTTTGACTGGTTGTTGTAAACATCCTCGGCATGTGCGCCGCATGTGGGCGCTCCGCAGGAACCGCAGTCAAGACCCGGAAGCAAATCTGTTATTTCCTTAATTTTTTCGCTTTTTTCGATTGCTTCTTTCATGTTGAATTTGTTAGGATTGTCTTCTTCCATGAGCTTGTATTTAAGCACTCCGGATTCATACAGTTCTTCAAATCTGTCAAGATCAGGATTTATGCATTCATAACCGGCACAGCTGATTATGTTTTTAATGTTGCTGCTTGCAACAAACGGATTTACAACATTGAACGTTCCTCCAACGCATCCCTGGACACATGCTAAGGCTTCCACATAATCAACGTCATTCAGCCTGCCGTTTTCTATTTCATCCAGTATCTGAATTATATTTTCCATTCCATTCACGGCAATGTAATTGTTCAGTCCTGCTGATTCCGACTGACCTCCTGACACAGCCCATTTAATCCCGCTTGTAGAAGGATATGAGCACGTCTTGTCATCCTGTGAGAGAACTTCCCTGTACAAGTCGCCATAAATTGTGTTCAGAGGAATTACCCAGTCAACAGAAGGTTTGTAATTTCCTATGGGGTCTGTTACAGCTAGAAGTTTTGCAGGACATGGTGATATATAAAAAACTCCTATTTCATCGTCCTTGAGGTTATAAAGTTTCTTGGCCCTTTCCCTTGCCATCATGGCTCCTATTTCCATTGGCTCCTTAAGGAGTATCAAATTATCCATAAGGGAAGGATATCTGTTTTTAATAAGCCTGACTGCTGCAGGACAGTTGGCAGAAATCAGAGGCCTTATCATTTTTTCCTTGCCGATTTTTTTAGCTATGGCCTTCGCTACTATTTCTGCTGCCCAGCTGGCATCGTATACATAATCAAAACCAAGCTTTAAAATAGCATTTTGAACTCTGCATATATCAATTTTTTTCGGGAACTGTCCATAAAGCGGGGTTCCAGGAATTGCAATTTTATATTTATAAGAAGAATAATGCATTTCTTCGTACCACTCTATAGGTTCAGGAGTATATGCACTGTATGGACAAATTTTTATGCATTCTCCGCAATGTATGCATTTTGTACTGTTTATGAAAGCCTTGCCGTCAATGAGCCTGATAGCCTGGGTAGGGCACCTTTTCATACAATTGGTGCAACCCTTGCATTTTTCCTTATCGAACATAATAGAAAAATTCATTTAAGCCTCCTAAAGGTATATAGTTATTTCTATCTCTGTACCATTGCTGCCTGAGGTTATTTCAAAATTATCAGAATATTTTTTCATGTTAGGCAATCCCATGCCGGCTCCAAAACCAAGTTCCCTTACAGATTCCGGGGCAGTTGAAAAGCCTTCTGTCATTGCCATTTCAATATCGTTTATGCCAGGTCCCACGTCAGTGGAAGTAATCACTATTTTATCGTGGTAAAGGTCGCAATGAAGCTGTCCTCCCAATGAATGGATTACAATGTTGATTTCTGCCTCATATGATATTATAGCAATTCTTCTTACAATATGCGCATTAATTCCCATTGATTTCAAATTGCCCTTTATGGCACTGGAAGCCTTCCCTGCATTTATGAAATCATTTGCAGCAATATTGAAACTGTACCTTTTAAGAAATTTTTCAGTCATTCACTTCAATTCCCTTCATGCCATTTAAAACCAAGAGTCCGCAAGTTTTAAACATGGTATAGTCTGTCGCCAAAATTGTCAATTTATTCTCTTCAGCTAAATCAACTATTTCCTTTCCGGGTTTCTTTCCCCTTACAAATACCACTGTGGTCATATCCATCATCTCAGCTGTCCTGATAACCTGATGGTTGTTAAGTCCGGTTATAAGAAGTGAATCGCTTGTAGCAAACGCCAGCACATCACTCATTAAGTCACTGGCAAATCCATACTTGATATCCGTATTTTCATCGCTGAAGTCTGTAATAATTTCTGCTTTTAAAATAGACGCCATTTCATTAATTTTCATAAAAACCCCCAGATTAAAAATATAAATTTTTAAGAATCGAAGCTTTTCCTCCCACACGAACGTCCAATGTGTGGTTGTTTTCTGAAACCTGCACAAATATTAAACTTTTTTGATTCATTGATTCGCCTTGGATGACTTCCATGTTTCCGGAAATAATTCTTTTTATAAACAAAAGGCTTCCCAGAGCTCCGTTTGATGTACCTGTGGCACATTCCTCATTTATGCCCACTGCAGGAGCAAAATTCCTGGCATAGAGATTTTTTCCTTCCATTGAATAAACGTGATAACCCACCACATCTTTTTCAATGGAAAAGTCTTCAATCAATTTAAGATCAGCTTGAATATTGTTCAGAATATCCTTTGACTTAACAGGAATTATAATGTCCTTTAGTCCCGTAGAAACTATTGCAGCCTTAATATCATGTCCTTCTAGTCCAATCTGGTTCTCTTCAATATTCAAAGATCTTGCTATTTTTGCTGCATCATCGCCTTCAAGCTCTCCGAATATTTCCGGTTCAGATTGCTGCATGAGAACATATTCAGGAAGACTATCCTTAAAACTAATGTCAATTTCAAGTACTCCTGCTTTTGTCCTCTGATAAACCTTTTTTGTTTCATTAAATCCTTTGATTATCCCCTCAAGGCCCAGATAAAAGAAAGCTGCAATTGTTGCATGTCCGCACAAATCAACCTGGCACAAAGGAGTGAAAAAGCTTAAATCAAAGTTAGTCTCATCAATTTGTTTTATAAATGCCGTTTCTGAAAGACCTATTTCTGCGGATATTTTTTGCTTTTCACTGTCCGTGATTTCATCATTAAGAATTATAACTCCGGCTCCGTTTCCTCCTGAGTTTTCATAGGTAAAGGAATTTAAAACAGCTCCATACATGGTACACCTCATGATATAATATTATTATAATTATAATCTAAAAAATAACATATTACAAGAGCATTTAAACGTTTGCTTGAATCTGACCGGCAGGACTGTATTTTATTCCAGAAAATACCACAAATTTTTTATAATTTTTCTCTTTACAAACCATAAAACATCCGCTATAATGATAAAGCAATGCGGTCGTGGCGGAACGGCAGACGCACTAGCTTGAGGGGCTAGCGAATGTACATTCGTGGGGGTTCAAATCCCCCCGACCGCACCATAAGAAAAAAAACAAGAGAAAATTCTCTTGTTTTTTATTTTACTGCAAAACCACATAATTTGAACTTACATATCCGTTTTGTCCGTTGTATTCAATGTTGTACCAGTCTCCAGACCTTCCCAGTATTCTTAATTGTGCTCCGTTAGGTGCCATTCCTATAACAGGCGAATTCAGGGACGGGCCGCTTCTAATATTCAAGTAACCACTGGTGAGTCTTACTCTTCCCGTTTGACCGGAAGCTGCTCCTGCTGCTGAAGTAAAGTATTGGTTTATTGCATCTGCAATTGATTTTGCTATTGTGTCAATGTTGTTTGTAATCCAGTTGGCGTCTTCTCTGTTGTCATGGAATGCAACTTCTATGAGAATAGAAGGGGCGCTTGTTCTTGAAACTTCTCCGAGACTTGTGGTCGGAGTAATTCTAACTCGTTCAGGATTTGGGTAAATTTCCTTGAACTGCTGACTGACAAGTTCTGCCATCCTTAAACCGTTTGTACTTGACGGATAATAAAAAATAACCGTTCCCCTTTGATTTCCTTCCTGCCCTGCACCTGATGCATTTGAATGAATTGCCACATGAAAATCGTAATTTCCTGCATTTGATTCTCTAATGGATGATCCTGCCGTCATTTCTGGCCTGTTTCTGCTGTAATCTATTCCGTATTGCTGAAGATAAGGAATCATGGCATCTGCAATTAAATTCATCCAGTATTCCTCATTTCCGCTTGTTATATACGGATTGAATTCCTGTGTAGATGGACTTAAATATATTCTAGGCATAATAACCCTCCGTTTCTTTGTATATTTCATATTATGCTGATTTTTCCATACTGTTAAAGCTACGTTATGTTATTTATTAAATGATCATCATATAATGTATGGGGGGAATTTTATGATCCGTAAAATAATCAACTACATTGAAGATAATATTGTAGCTATTATATTCATATTTTGTTTTATTGTGGCAATGGTGTCTTTTGCAAAGATGGGATGACAAAAAAAGGGCAAGCCGTGGATAACCACGGCTTGAGGCAAAAAATTTAAGAGGCATTTATAAATTCTCATTTACAAATGTACTTATATTATAACCGATATTTCAATTATTTCAAATATTTTTTTATATTTTTTGAATAATTTGATTATATTCTTCCTTTAACATGGACATCTGTTGAAGGTCATAGTATTTATTGTCTTTTTTTGCTGCATTTCTCATTATTCCTTCATATTTGAAACCAAGATCAAGGTAAAGAAGAGATGCCCGATTGCCAGGGTAATGGTCAAGTGTCACTCTCTCCATGTTAAGGGAGTTAAAACAATAATCAAGAAGCATTTCCATTGCTTCCCTTCCATAGCCCTTACCCAGAAAATCTTTTTCTCCTATATAAATTCTGGTAATGTCAATGGAATTTGAAGAATTTGAAATATTGGACAAATATACTCTCCCAATTTTTTTCCCGGTATCCTTATGAAAAATTGTATACTGCTCTTTTGACAAATCGCTTTCTCTTGTGATGTATTCACGTACAACATCCTCATAGGAACGGTCCTTATTTATAGTCAGAAATTCCTTTATATAATCCTGTTCTTCCCAGACAGAAAAATACTTGCAGTCATCAAAGGTACTTTTTCTCAATTCAATGTTTTTAGAAATCATTTTTCCTCCGCTCCTAATATTTCATGTTTCTGTAGTTTAGCCGTATGCTTTTTTCCAGCATGTTCCTGTTTTCTTCAATTATACCTTTAAGAGCCATCACAATCAACAGAAAATAAATGTAGTCTTTGTAAATGTAAATTATGGTAAGAAAGCACACAATAAAAAAAGTATTTGTCATTATCATGTACCTGCAAAGCGTCTTCATATCCAGAAACAGTTCGAAAAAACATTTGCATACATTTCCTCCATCCAGGGGAACTATGGGGATCATGTTAATGCATGCCAGAAATAAGTTAATATTTGCAAAATCACTGTAATTAGAATTGCGAAATCCTAAGTAGAGGCATGCATTGCACACTGGTCCTGATACAAACAAAATCAATTTTTTTAAAAAACTTGTACTTTCCAAATCGGCATTAAAAGTAAATCCAAACAGCGTTATTTTCACCTTGTCAAATTTTATGTTCAGCAAGACCGCAGAAAACAAATGTGCTGCCTCATGAGCTGTCAATGCTATAATAATCAGCATTTCCCCTTAGGGCTAATTGTCTATATCAAATAACTTGGCAGGGTTCACAGATTCTCCGTCCTCCCACACTTCAAGGTGTAAAAGCATGTTTTCTTCATTTAAAGCAGCTATTACGTCTCCTGCTGCAACATGCTCTCCTTCATTCACGAAAGATTCCTTTATTTGCCCATATATGATTGTCTTACCGTCGCTTTCAACAACAACATAGTCTGAAAGCTTTTCGTTGTTCCCAATCTGAACAACAGTTCCGCTTGATATGGACTTTACCGATTGAGTGTTAGATATTATGTCCAATCCATGATTGTAATAATTTGCATTTTCCCCTTTATTAATCCCATACTCCTTGTAAATTTTGCCGCTGACAGGAGCTGCAAACTCAGAACCCTTGCTGTTGATAAAAGGTATTTTGCTTTTTACGCCCAGTGCAAAATCCCAAATGGTGCTTTTAACTTCTTTCAAGTTCAAACTCTGGGTTATTTTTTCGTCGGCTGCATCAATAAATTTCCTTGAAGCTTCTGAATCGATGTTTTTTGTAACTATAACCGCTGCCACCAATACAATGCTGAAAATTACCTGAAGCGCCAATTTTTTGTTTATGTTTTCTTTTCTTTTAATGCTGATTCTTTTTCTTGTTATTTTATTCATTTCACCCACCCCTTCCACTACATATTATTAAAATGTTACAAGCTTTATTACAAAATAAAAAACTTTTGCATGAGCAAAAGTTTTAATTTATTAATTTATTTTTATCACTATGTTTTTTGCAGCTTTTTGAAAAGAGTTTTCTTCGGTGCCGAAGAGGAAGTAGCTGTCCATATCAACAAATTTTGTATTTTCTTCTATTACAGTGGGCTTAAGCATTGTCATTTTTTCGATGTCTTTTAATTTCATCATTGTTCCGCGAACTGCATTTTTCTTATTGAATTTGTTGATTACAGCTGTGAAATTTTTAAGTCCAGACATTTCTGCTATGCATTTATCGTCATTTATTTCTCTTACGCATGAAAAATCGTTGTTGTTTAAGTCTAATGCTATGTCTGCTGCTTCAAAATCAATGAAGCTTGAAGAAAATTTTCCAATATCGGCAATTACATAATCGTAAGCAGCTTTTGCTTCATTAATTAGTTTTGCAAATTTTTCTTTTTTAATTTCGTCCAGTTTCCCTTGAATTCTTGGGTAGGGCGCAAGATTTAAATTCTCAACAACTTCTATGACAGACTGTTCAAGAGAACATGTTCTGTCAAGAACATCCTTTATGTCATAGATAATATCTTCATTAACCTTGAGATATTCAGACATTTTTTTCTTTCCACCTGACAAATCTGCAAGCAGAACCTTTTTTCCACCCTGGGACAGTTCAATTCCCATTTTGATGCTGAATACAGTGCTTCCAATTTCGTTTTTCTGTGAACCGACTAAAACAACTCTGCCCATTCTGTCACCCCTTCTTTTTAATGAAGAATTAAGAATGAAGAATGAATAATTGAGGTAAGGATTTGCCTCAAGGCAAATCCTTTCATTTAATTCTTAATTCTTAACTCTTAATTCTTAATTTGTTTATTGTATTATTGATTTGCTTGATTTGTTATTTTAAGGTATTCACCAATTACTTCTCTTACTATTGGAGTAGGATAACGGCCTGAGCCTCCTTCAAACAACACGCAGGCAACTGCTATCTGCGGGTCGTCATATGGTGCAAACGCAACGTACCATGCAAAATCAGCATAAGGCTCACCCGTGTCGGGATTTGTTCCTTCCTTCTGAGCGGTTCCTGTCTTGCTTCCCACCTGCACAGGGAAATTTGCATAAGGCTTTGCACTGTCATTTTCAGAAACCATTCTCATTCCTTCTTTAATAACATCCAGATGGCTGTAGTCCGTAAGCTCTATCCTATTAGATTCTCTCAGAGGAACATAATCTGTATTGTTGCCGTCGTAAGTTTTTATTTCCTTTATAAGGCTTACATTTCTTTTGTAGCCTCCGTTTACAATTGTAGCCACATAATTTGCCATTTGCAGCGTGGTATAAGAATTGTTGCCCTGTCCTATGCTTATGTTTAAGTTGTCTCCCACGTTCCATACTGCCTGATTGATATATGAATACTTGAGTATGTCAACCAGTGGAACATTGTAGTCATTTGTTTTCTCAGGATTAAGCTTAAGGGCAACTAAGCCGTCATAAACTTCTCCCCTTGTCATAGGTTCATCTCTGTCAATCCAGCTTACTATTTCTTCAACTATTTCATTTTTCATGCCGGCATCAATTGAATATCCGTCTTCCAGATATTTTTCAATGTTTGCCTCAAGGAAAATTCTTAAATATACTCTTATGTTAAGTTTTTTGCCTTCAATGCTTGGAGCTCCTCCTGAAGCTTCCTGAGGTATGTCGATTTCAATTCCTGTTTTATCATCAAGACCAAGCTTATCAGCCATCTCTATTATTTCTTCGGCACTAACCTTCACAGTGTGGTCCTGACCTGTAGCCAGGTTTTCTCCAAGCACTGTTGTGTAAAAATAAAAGTTGCATGAATTCATTATTGCTTCATACATTGTCTGAGAACCGTGTGCTCCTCCAAACATGTTGTATATCCAGCAGCTGAAATGCCTGTCTCCAACTTCCATGGTTCCTGCACAGTACACCGTTGTGTTGGGGTCCACACCCTTTTCCAGTGCTGCAAGAGATGTTACCATTTTAAATGTTGAACCGGGCTGAATGGCAGTGAGCATTGCAATGTTGTAAAGAGGCCTTGGAGCCAGCGGATTCTTTGAGTCATTCATGAGGCTGTTCCAGTCTTCACTGGAAATTCCAGTTGAAAACATGTTAAGGTCGTATGAAGGATAATTGGCCAGAGCCAGCACCTCTCCAGTCTTCACGTCAAGAACTACCAATGCGCCTGACTGTGCGTTTTTATACTTGTCTTTAAATGTAAAGTTTCCCCATTCGCTTTCAAAAACCCCTCCTGCCTGAATTTGTTCAAGCCCTTTTTTAAGGGATTCTTCCGCCTTTTTCTGAAGCCTGGAGTCTATTGTAAGATACAGGTCATCACCAGGCACGGGAGCCTGGCTTGAAACGGATCTTATTGTTTTTCCCACATTGTTAACTTCAACGGTTTTCTTGCCTTTTTCTCCTCTTAAATAATCCTCGAACTTTTCTTCAAGTCCTGTTTTTCCAATTATATCGTCAGTGCTGTAGCCTTTGTCAACCACATAGTCCTGCACTTCATAATCCTGTGCGATTTTACCAAGATATCCAAGCACATGGGCTGCAGTATCATATCCAGGGTAATATCTTAAAGGTTCTATTTCAACATTGATGCCGTTAAGCTCATGAGACCTTTCGGATATCATGGCAACAGTTTTCTCTGAAATGCTGTAGCATATGTCCACCGGATGGTAAGAAAGGTAGCTTGTTTTGTTGTAGCGCTCTCTTATGACCAGAATGTTTCGCATTTCGTAATCATTTATGTCACTGCTTATTTCAAGAGATTCCCGAAGCATAGCAAAGACTTCCTGGGCGGAATAATTTTTAGCCTCATCAGCATTTTCTTCAATCTTCACGTTTTTATTGATCCAGTTTCTTTTATCCCTTATAGGCGTGTATTCCCATTCAGCTATGGAAATATAAGGGTTTTCATATTTCAAAAGCTCCACCTGGGCATAATATTTAACAGCTTCGTCAGTTATTAAATTATAAAGTACATCATAATTTTTGAATGCAGTTTCCTTGATGAAATCATAAGCTGTTGTTGCTGCATCAAGATGCTGCTGGTTCAGATATTTGTTTTTCGTTTCTTCGTCAGTAAATTCAAATGATACAAACTCGCCGTTTTCCACTGCCTGAACAGGCAAATCCGGATATATTTCCTTAAGCCTTTCAATAAGAACGGCCCCAGGGATCATTTTTTCGTTTTCTGACTGATACACTGCCTGAAGAAGGTTGTCAATGGAATACTTCATGGTCATGAGCACAAAGTCATCCTTTGCAGTTGTATCCATGGTTATTTCTTCATGGTTTAAATTAAGGTTTCTTTTAATATTTTTGTATTCCTCATCCTGAACAAAAGAATAATCCACAAGCCTGATGTTTGCTGTAAGGTTTTTACCCTTCAGGAATTCATAGGACAGACGCCTTATTTTGGAATTTGAAAACAATGAGTTTAAATACTTGCTGTTTTTAAGAAGCAGCTCTTTTACAACTTCATCTGCAGTAAGATTTTCATTCATGCCCTGTGCTGTTTTCCACATCTTTAACGGATCTGGAGCTGCTTCCTGATTTTGTTCTGTTGTTCCTGCTTGATTATTAACTTCCTGCACTGAAGGAGTTTCCGCCTGGTTTTCAGTTTCCTCGGCTTCCCCAGTTTCCGGATTTAAAATTGCTGCATCAAAAACAAAATTTCCATCCACAAGCTTTATGGGTGCATCAATGTCCTTTAAAACAGCATTTAATACAGCTGATTTTGGACTGAAGTCTTCTCCGTAAATATTTATGCTGTAATTAAGCCAGTCCTTCAGATTTTCTTCAACTGCTTTAATTGCTTTTTCTTCTGCTGTTGTGTAGGTGACAGTTTGAAAACTTTCATCTTCAAAATCCTGATCTTCAGGATTTGTTGAAATCATCTGGACTTTTTCAAGGTTTTCATCGATGTATTCAAAAGTGTCAAGCTCAATTGGAAATTCATCTATTGGTTTTTCACCGTTTTTATCAAGTATTGAAGACAAAATATATGCAACTTCATTGAAGTTTTTGCTGTCAACCTCGTCAGTGTACATCTGCACCGTAAAGCTTGATACGTTGTCGGCAAGAACATTTCCGTTTCTGTCATATATTTTTCCTCTGGGAGCCTTGACAGGTATATCCTTGATTTTTTTTATGTCAGCTGTCTCTCTGTATTCCTGTCCTTCAACAATAGTCAAAACAGCCATTCTGAATCCCAGGAGGCTGAGCATCAGCACAATCACCATGTATAAAATATTGAATCTGTTTTTAAAAAACTTCTGTAAATTCAATTTGTACCTCTACTTTCTACTTCATATTCAGTTTGTTGAATATGAATACTGTAAATTTCAATACAAAAATAACAAGCACCGTGTTAAGCGCTGCTTCAACAAAGATGCTTTTAAAAATAAAGGCTGCATTTCCAACGCTGTATCTTAAAAAATATAAGACAAGGTACAGCAATAAGTGCATTGCAATGGTTGCAACTAAAGTTACAGCACAGTATGCCGTATAATTTTCCCTCATCATGCTGTCGCTGTAGGTTCCTATAACGGCTCCTATTAAAAAATATACCAATGTGTATATTCCAAAAACATCAAAAAGCATTGCGTCATACAACACTCCTGTCAGGATTCCTATT
>NZ_JAJUJR010000273.1 GCF_029265225.1 Sedimentibacter sp. | reverse complement strand
CTAAGTGCATCTCCAAGGCTTATGGTAACATCATATTTATAAAGGATGTCAAGCAGCTCATCGTAGTGTTCATAGAACGGATTTTCATTTCCCGTCATTTCCATCCATGCAAAAATCAATGAACCTCCTCTGGAAACAATGTTTGTAAGTCGCTTTGAGCACTTGAAGCTTTCAATTGACCTTTTGTTTAAGCCTGCATGAATTGTCATGAAATCAACGCCTTCAACAGCATGAGCCTCCACAACCCTCAGAAAATCTTCTGCCTTTATATCCAGAAGGTCTTTTTCAAGATATCCTATGGCATCGTACATGGGAACAGTTCCTATCATTGCAGGGGAATAATCTATGAGCTGTCTTCTAAATGTATTTGTCTTGCCGTAGTTGCTCAGGTCCATTATTGCTTCTGCTCCGAACTCAACGGACATTTTTACTTTTTCAAATTCTTTTTCATAATCTGCGCAGTCACCTGAAACACCAAGATTTACATTTATTTTTGTTTTAAGGCCTTCGCCTATCCCCTCGGGACTCAGTGACTTATGGTTTATGTTTGCTGGTATTGCAACCCTTCCAAGTGCCACTAGCTCCCTTATTTCTTCGGCGCTCATGTTTTCCTTTCCTGCCACTGTTTCCATTTCAGATGTTATGATTCCTTTTTTTGCTGCTTCCATTTGTGTGCTGTAATTTTTCATTTAATACCTCCAATTATTTGCAATCCGGTTTTTTTCAAAGCTGTAATAAAAACTAAGGAGATTCCTGCTCCTGCAACAGAGCTTATTCCAAAGGGAACAATAAAGCCAAACAATGCAGCCTCACGACCCATTACAAGAGATGCCACAGGATAAGCAAGTATTGCTCCTATTATTCCTGTCCCCACTATTTCCCCGAGAAAAGCAAGGGAAGTCTTCCCAGTATGTTTGTAAAGCATGCCGCATAAAAATGCTCCACACATGCTTCCGGGGAAGGCCAGGAGACTTCCGGTCCCCATCATTACACGAAGAATGGACGTTACAAAAGCCATGCTGACGCCGTAATAAGGTCCCAGGGTGACACCTGCAAGAACGTTGATGAAATGCTGCACCGGAAAAACTTTTGCTGCTCCAACCGGAATTGAAAATGTTGAACACACCACACCCACGGCAATAAAAATTCCTGCCTGGGCTAATTTCTTTGAATTTGACATAAAAACCTCCAAATTTTATTTTAAATATTTTGGCCTGAATCAGGTATCCTGCTGCATCTGACAAAAATGTAAATAAAAAAGCGCACCTGCTTGTGAAGTGCGCTATATGCTAATACAATAGTATCATTGCAATGTTCCCTACGTTGGCATTATCCAAATCAGGTACGGTCGAAACAAATGTTTCCTCTCAGCCTTCAAAAGCTCCCGAAATATTTAATTGTATTAATCTTAGCACTTATGTATAAACTAGTCAATGATTAATACAATTAAAATTAATTTGGAAAAAATTAAAAAAATGCTTGTATTAAATTTTGTGCAATGCTATAATATATTCGCTATCCTTGCTCCTGGGAGTACAGGGGCCAAAGTCCAAAGGGAGGTGACTCAAATGATGAGAAAATATGAAGGCGCATTCATTCTGCTTGCTAATTTAGAAGAAGATGTAAGAAACGCTGAAATCGAAAAAGTAAAAAACATAATAACTGAAAGACAAGGAACAATTGAAAAGGTTAATGAGTGGGGTCAGAGAAGACTTGCTTATGAAATCGACAAAAAAAGAGAAGGTTATTATGTATTCGTTGACTTTACATCAGAAGCAAATGCTGTTGATGAAATAGATAGAATCTGTAAAATCAGCGATAACTTTGTTAGACACATGATAACAGTAGAAGAATAGAAACTATATAAAAGAGGATAAAATATGAATAGTGTTGTATTAATTGGAAGATTAGCCAGAGATCCGGAACTGAGATTCATACCGTCTACAGGTATGGCTGTAGCAAAATTCACTTTAGCTGTAGACAGAGAAATGTCAAGAGACAAGAAACAAGAAGCGACATCTCAAGGAAAACAGACTGCGGATTTTATAGGTATAACTGTATTCGGAAAACAAGCTGAAAATTGTGCAAACTACCTCACAAAGGGAAGTCAATGTGCAGTTCACGGAAGAATTTCAACAGGCAGTTACACTACACAGTCAGGCGAAAAAAGATATACAACCGATATCGTAGCAGATAGAATAGAATTTGTTGGCGCAGGAAAAGGCCAATCATCACCGCAACAGGGAAGACCGGTTCAGCCAGATAGCAGCTTTTTCGATGCATTCCCAGATGAAGACAATGACATTTTCCAGCCAGTAGATGATGAAGATATCCCATTTTAATGATTAGAATATTACGGAAGGAGGAAATATAAATGAGTTCAAGACAAGGCGGAAACAACTCTAGAGAAGATAGAGGCGACAGAAATGACAGAATGGGCAACAAAAGAAGACCACGCAAGAAAGTGTGCCAGTTCTGCCAGGAAAAAGCTACACATATAGATTATAAAGACCTTGGAAAGTTAAAGAAATATACAACTGAAAGAGGTAAAATATTACCAAGAAGAATCACAGGTGCTTGTGCTAAACACCAGAGAATGGTAACAAGAGCAATTAAAAGAGCAAGAACTATTGCTTTGATGCCATACGTAGCAGACTAATAAATAATAAAATGAAGATTTGTGCTCGCACAAGTCTTTTTTTATTGCAAAAAATCATGCTAATAATATTAAAAAGTTAAGTTTTCAAATTACTTCCTTTAAGTTTTCCTACTATACTGTCATATATTAAAAATATATATATCCATATCTGCACATATTTGTCCCAATTAAATCATATTAATTAAAAAAGAAAGTATCGGAAATAAAATCATGGCTGTGATTGTTATGATTGAATACCAGTAAAGTGGAATATCAAGAGCGAGGTGATAAAATGGCAAAATATATATTCAAAAGACTTATGGCAGGAATGATTTCTCTGTGGGTTCTCATTACAATTACATTTTTTTTAATGCATTCAATTCCCGGAGGCCCTTTCAGTCCTGCTGAGGAAAGGAAAACTCCTCCGGAGGTTCTTGCAAAAATAGAAGCAAGTTATGGATTGGACAAACCTCTTAATATTCAATATGTGAATTATCTTAAACAGCTGATAAATGGTGACCTGGGAATTTCATTTAAGGACAGGGAAACTTCTGTCAACAATCTTATTAAAAAGGGATTCCCTGTTTCTGCAAAAGTCGGGTCGGTTGCAGTAATAGTTTCATTGCTGATAGGAATACCTTTAGGCATAATTTCAGCTATCTATAAATCCAAATGGATTGACCGGGCATCAATGATTTTTGCAACAGTAGGCATATCTGTTCCAAGTTTTGTAATAACCGTGCTTATGATGTTTCTGTTTTGTGTGAATATGAAGCTGCTGCCTACATTCGGTCTCTCAAGCTGGAAGCACTATGTACTGCCTGTAGCTGGATTGTCTTTTTATCCAATATCCTACATAACCCGTCTATTAAGGTCAAGCATGCTTGAAGTAATGAGGCAGGATTATATAAGGACTGCAAGATCTAAAGGAGTCAAGGAAATTATAGTAGTAACAAAACATGCGCTGAGGAATTCGCTGATGCCTGTTGTCACCTACCTTGGTCCGCTGATTGCCGGGTTTCTCACGGGAGGGTTCATAGTTGAAAGATTGTTCTCAATTCCCGGTATAGGAAGGGATTTCGTTGATTCAGTTGGTGACAGGGATTATTCAGTGACTCT
>NZ_JAJUJR010000489.1 GCF_029265225.1 Sedimentibacter sp. | reverse complement strand
CCAAGCATTTCAACATGCAGCTCCCCAAGCCCCTGGTCGCTTACCTTGAAAGTTATTCCTTCCATGCTTTCAGAAAAGTCAGTCAAAAATAATGTGTTCTTTTCTTCAAGTCCGAATGTCTGCTTCCTTATGGATTCTTTCATTTCAGTTGCTTTCACTGTTGTTTCAATGAGTTCATCATCACCGAAATATATGAAAAGTCCGTTTTCCTTTATTCCTTCTGTAATTTCAAGCTTTGCCTTTGCAATTTCCTCTATTGAAGGGAAATTGTCTATATGAACAAGTCCAACGCTTGTTATAATTCCTATGTCAGGCTGAACAAGGCGGGTCAGGAAGTCTATTTCTCCCTTTCTTTCCATGCCCATTTCAATAACTGCTGCTTCGCAGTCTTCATCAAGGCTTAAAAGAGTATATGGAACTCCTATTTCTGTATTGAAATTGCCCATGGTTTTTTGAGTTTTGAATTTCTGTGACAAAACACCTGCAGTAATGTCTTTTGTGGAAGTCTTGCCGTTGCTTCCTGTTACGCCTACTATTTTGGCCTTAAGAGTGTTCCTGTACCACAGAGCCAGGTCCTGCAAAGCTTTCAAAGTGTCTTCAACCAGCAGCACAGCAACATTTTCAGGTGGATTAGGCTCATCCTTGTTCCACAAAGTTGCACATGCTCCCTTTTCAATGACGTCATTTATGAATTTATGCCCGTTTACTGTCATCCCTTTTATGGGAACAAACAAATTGTTTTTTGATACTTTCCTTGAATCTATGCTAACACCTTCGATGAAGTCTTCCCCGCTAAAGCTTCCAGCGCATTGTGCATTTAAAATGCCTGCTGCTTCTTTTATCCTGATTTTTATCATAGCAAACCTTCTTCTAATTATTAAAATTATGTAACATTTTTATCACTTCAATCAATTAATTATATTGTAATTTCTATATTATTACAAGGGTAAAAAATTGTAAATACATGATACAGTTTAAGCCTTTTGTGGTATAATGTCCATTGTGATTTATTTGAGGGAGACTATTATGAATGAATTTAAAAGAATATTAAAAAAAGAAGCCGTGCTTTTCATATCATTTCTTACT
>NZ_JAJUJR010000080.1 GCF_029265225.1 Sedimentibacter sp. | reverse complement strand
ATGAGTCAAGGAGGAGTATATGGTTACAACAGACACTTTTAAAAGAGGATTTTACAAAGGCATCACAACTTTTCTTGAATTATCAAAAATACTTATACCTGTTTACCTGGGAGTACAGCTGTTGTCTATCTCAGGGATTTTAAACGTAATAGCCGGTTTCTGCACACCGGTAATGTCTGTTTTCGGACTTCCCGGCGAAGCGTCCCTTGTGCTTATTCTTGGATATTTTTCCGGTGGCTACGCAGCACTTGGAGCAATGGCTGTTATTGAGCTGACAGGAGTACAGATTACAACTCTGGCTATTATGGTTACAATTGCACACAGCCTCATAACAGAAGGCGCCGTAATAAGAAAACTTGGAGTCAGCACAATGGCAAGCATAATGCTGAGGCTTTTGTTTTCATTTATCATGGGTTTTTCATATAATTTTATATTCGGGTGATATTATGGCAATAATTTTAAATTTACTTACAAGCTTGATTTCTTTTTTGTGGAGCATAGCAAGAATTCTCATTCCCATAATGATAATAATAGAAATATTCAAGGACACGAAGCTTATTGACAAGATTTCAAATGCGTTCAAACCAATTTCGAATTTCTTCACCTTAAGTGAGCAGTCAGGAATTTCTATGTTGTTTGGAATATTTTTCGGTCTCACCATCGGTGCAGGCGCAATAATTCAAAGCACCAAGGATTATGACATTGACAAAAGGAGCATATTCCTCATATGCATGTTTCTGTCCCTGTGCCACGCAATATTTGAAGATTCAATAATATTTTCAGCCGCAGGAGCAAATCCAGTTGCTTTATTGATAGCAAGATTCCTGTCGGCAACCATGATTACTTATATTTTTTCAAAGGTAATAAAAAAAGAAACAACCTCAGACAATACAAATGAGCAATAAAAGGGGCTGTTGCATAAGTATCATTATCGTGTCATTCTGAGGGCTTTAGCCCGAAGAATCTCATCATTTGAAAGATGAGATCCTTCGCTAACGCTCAGGATGACATGAATGCTTAATGCAATGCCCCTTTTTTAATTAACAATTTTTAATTTGAAGACAGATCTTTGACTTCTGTCTCTTCACTGCTGTAAACTGCAAATTTGTTATATCCGTACTCCGTGAACTGATTTAGCTGTTTTCCAAGCTTCTTTGCCTTTTCGTAAACTGCAACAGTATAACCCTGAGCTCTCAATTCATCTGCTTTTTTAAGAACATCTATGTACTTATCCCCTGCTTCATAAAGTAGAACAAGTTTTTCAAGGTTTGGAACCTTGAATTTTTCATCCATCAGCTGGTTAACAAGTCTTTCAAACCCGATGGAAAAACCTATAGCAGGAATTTTTTCTCCTATGAAGTTTCCTACCATTTCATCGTATCTTCCTCCTCCTGCAATGGAGTAGCCAAGATCTTTGTAGGCAATTTCAAATATGGAGCCTGTGTAATATCCCATTCCTCTTATTAGTGTGAAGTCAAATTCAACATCATATTTTCCAGCTGCAAATTCTCTTGACTGGTTTAAAATTTCCTCAACTTCCTTTACAACTTCTTCAGAAACTCCATATTCCACAAGACAGTCTGTTCCTTTTTCATTGATGCTTTCAAGCGCCTCGATCAACTTAACTGAAGCGTCCTTGGAGTAGCCCTTTTCATTCATTTCTTTTTCAACGCCTGACAAACCAACTTTGTCTAATTTGTCAACTACTATGCATACTCCGTCAAATTCATCTTCGGAGAATCCGCAGTTTAATATTACTGCTTTCAATACTCTCCTGTCGTTGAATCTTACCATGAAGTCCTTAACGTTGAGAGCGTTCAGTGCTTTTGCAGTTGTAGCAATAAGTTCCAGTTCAGCTGCTTTTGTTCCGTCACCTATTATGTCTATGTCGCACTGCTTGAAGCTCCTGTATCTTCCTTTTTGTGCTCTTTCAGCCCTGAATACATTTCCCACCTGCATTGCCTTGAACACAGATGGAAGACTTGCTCTGTTGTTGCAGTAAAAACGGCTTAATGGAACTGTAAGGTCATATCTCAAGCCTAAGTCAGCCAGGTCCTCTTCTGTGAGACCTTCTTTGGCAAAATCAAGCTTTTCACCTCTTTTTAAAATCTTGAATATCAGTTTTAAATTTTCTCCACCCTTGCTGCCTATAAGATTTTCTATGTTTTCAACAACCGGTGTTTCAATAAGTTCAAATCCGCTTTGTTTGTATGTATTTACTATTACGCCTTCCACGTAATCTCTGATTTCTTTTTCCTGCGGCGTAATGTCCCTCATGCCTTTAGCAGGGTTTAAATTTGCTTTCATATATGCCTCCGTTTTCCGTATAACAATTATTTTCTATGTTATCAAATATAGTTGATATTTACAATGTTTTTTTATCATTAAGCTTTTTAAAGATGAGATCCTTCGCTAATGCTCAGGATGACAGTGAATATACTCCTCTGACTTATTAACCATATTCAGCATTTAAAGTTACGTCCCCTGAAATTATTAAAGATGCGTCTCTAAAAACTGTTTGTTTATTTCATCAGGAACAAGACTTCCTCCTGTTGCCCATGCTATGTGAGAAGCATTTTTCATTTTGCTTTCCAATCCGTGTTTTTTTATGTATTCCATGCCTTTGTCCGATTTTTCCAATTTTACAGTTCCTTCAAATGCTGCGCAGGCAGAAGGTTCAATGTCGATTTTTTCCGAATCGTGAAGAAGCCTCATGTTGTCATACAGCTTGTAATCATCTATGGTGAAAATTCCTCCAAGAACATAATCCATCATTTTTCCTACAAGCTTTGAAGGTCTTCCAACTGCCAGACCGTCTGCGTGGGTTTTGCCGTCAATTCCTATATCCTGTACGCATATGTCATTGTGAAGTCCACTAGCCATTCCTGTAAGCATGCATGGTGAATGTGTTGGTTCCACAAAAAAGCAGTGAACATTGTCTCCGTATACTGACTTAAGCCCGTAAGTGATTCCTCCCGGTGCTCCTCCCACTCCGCATGGAAGATATACAAACAGTGGATGTTCTTCATCTACCGTTACATTAATTTCATGAAGCTGTTTCTTAAGCCTTCTTGCTGCAACGCTGTATCCCAGGAATAAATTCATTGAATTTTCGTCGTCCACAAAGTAACTCATAGGGTCCTGGTCTGACAGTCTTCGTCCTTCTTCAACTGCCTTTGAAAAGTCGCTGTCATATTCAACAACCTCTGCTCCCTTTGACCTCAACAAATCCTTTTTCCACTGTTTTGCATCGGCAGACATATGTACTGCAACCTTAAATCCAAGGGCTGCTGAAGTTATGCCTATGCTTAAGCCTAAGTTTCCTGTTGAGCCTACCTGAATTTTGTACTTGTTGAAAAAGTCTCTGTACTTCTTTTCTGCAAGTATGGAGTAATTGTCATTTTCATTTATCATGTTTTTTTCAAGGGCAAGAGTTTCAGCATATTTAAGCACTTCATATATTCCTCCCCTTGCCTTTACGCTCCCGGCAATGGCAAGATGGCTGTCCATCTTCAAAAGCAGTCTTCCTGATATTTCTGTTGAATAAAATGACTTAAGATGTTCCTTCATATTCGGAATTTCTTTAAGAGGCGATTCAATGATGCCATGGGATGAATTTGTTTCCGGGAAGAGTATTTCTATGAGCGGTGCAAATTTCTCCAGGCGTCTTTCGGCATCATCTATTGCCCATAAATCCACCTTTAAAATCTCTGATGCTTCATTATATGTTTTTAGATTTGGATTAAGCCATAAAACTTCTTTAAGTTCTGAAACTTCTTTTAATATCTGGTTGTTTTTAATCAGTTCATTTTTGTTTAACATGGATTCCTCCTGCATTTTATCCACCTGGCGATTCGCGGTTCGCCAGGCGGACATTTTTCTATGGCACTTTTGGTTAATTATAGCATACTTCCGGCAATTGTTATATTAAAATTTCTTCTGTTGTTGTTATAATTTCAGCAGATTTGATTTCTGTCAGGTCGCCTTTTGTTGTGTTGAACACATTTTGTGTTATGATTGACTGCATCACTGTTCTCACTTCTGCTTCTGTTAAACCGTCTTTAGGCTCATCCAGAGAAAGGGAAGTATTTGTTCCCTGAGCAGTCAAGAAAGTCATCACTAATCTTTTTGCCATCCTATCACCCCTTTCATTATTTGCTGTTTTTCCTTATTTATCCTTAGATTTCATTTGACAGCTGATATTCTTCATATCTTACTATTTTTGAAAGCGTGTACGACTGAAGATTTGACATTGATACTGCCAGGTTATAAAGATTTTCGTTTGTCACTGCCGGCTTAACATTGGCAAAAGTCTTGTTTTTCATGATGTCATTATTTTCTTCATCAAGACCTGCGTTAAACACAAGTTTAAGTTTAGAGTCTGCTTGATTAGCTATTACTGCCATCCTATCACCTCCTGATACTATATAGCATGAAAAAGGCAATTTTGTTGAATAAATTCAGCCAACATGATAATATAGGCTAAAGATATTAATTCAAGAGGTAATTATGGATAAGTCGGCCCTGCGGGAAATAACTAAGATAATTGAAGAAATGGATTGCGATTATATATGCGGTGTTAAATATGTAATCTTTTTTATGTCGAAAATAATTTATGCATGTAAGCAAAAAGGCTATGAAATTTTAGACTGTAATTTTATAGAATACAAATCTACCCTGATTTTTTTGGAAGATACGGCGAAAATATTTACAGAATATCAGTCTCTGGACTTAAATGACAAAGAAACAGAAGAAAATCTATTCAACCTTTTGAAGTCAATGAGAAAATTCCTTGAAACAAAAGCATTCAAGCCTGGTACTCTTTATGAGGAACTGCTTACTTCTAAAGAAAAGAAGTCCCTGGGACAGGTTTACACCCCCTTGGAAATAATAGAACAGATGCTTGAAAAGTCCTTCAGCCTTAAAAAAATAGACAAGTACACAAGAGTTCTTGATCCATCATGCGGAGGCGGATATTTTCTCACAGAGATGTTCAGACGAATAAAGGCACTGAATATTGAGGGTATTGATGACAGATATATTCTGGAAAATATGATCTACGGTGTTGACATTGATGATTTCGCCATATTTCTTGCAAAGACAGGAATGCTCTTTGAAAGCGGCCTTGATAATGTCGAGTTTAATATATTCAATATTGACTTTCTCACAGATTCTTTTGACATGGGTAAGTTTGACATAATAGCAGGAAATCCTCCTTATGTTGGTCATAAAAATTCCACTGCAGGATATAAAAAGGCTCTTTATGAGAAATATCCAGATGTTTTTTACGACAAATCAGACATTTCATACTGCTTCTTCAAAAAAAGTGCAGATATTCTAAAGGAAGACGGCATTATTACTTTCATCACATCCAGGTATTTCATGGAAGCAATGTATGCAGACAAGCTGAGAAAATTTTTAAAGGACAGCTTTCAAATACTGTCCCTGGCTGATTACAGCGGGAACAAGGTATTCAGGGATGCCATGGTAAGTCCTGCAGTAATCATTTTGTCAAATAATACCGGGAACAAAAAAGATATTTCGTACGTCAAATATAATGATGAAAAAAATACCCATGAAATCTTCAATTTTAATCAGGACAAGCTGAAAAACTCTGGCTGGATCATATTAAGAGATGAAGAGCTTAGCCTTTTTAATAGAATTGAAGAATTATCAAACACATTCATCAAGGATGTATGCACTATAAAGCAGGGAATTATAACAGGTTTAGACAAAGCTTTCATTGTAGATGAAGAAACAATCGAAAAATACAACATTGAGAGTTTTTTGCTTAAAAAATGGATAAAAAACAGCAACATAAGGAATTCTGGAATAAAATATAATAATCTGTACCTGATATATTCCAATAATATTCAGGATGAGGAAGATTGTCCGAATGCAATAAAGTATTTGTCTGCTTACAAGGAAAGGCTTGCAAACAGGAGAGAATGTCAAAGGGGTTACAGGAGATGGTTTGACCTTCAGTGGGAAAGAGTTGAATCCGACTTTGAGAATCCTAAGATCGTTTTCCCGTACAAAGCCAAAAGCAATTACTTTTATTATGATAAAAATGCATTCTTTTGCAGTGCGGATATTTATTTCATAAATGGATTCCAAGAGGGTGTTAATCCAGATTACCTTGTTTCTTACCTGAATTCAAGCATTTTTGAGTTTTATTTCAAATGCCAGGCAAAAAAGGTTGGAAATACAATTTATGAATATTATCCAAATAAATTGAATAACGTGAAAATCTACCTTCCTCAGGAAAACATTCAACAAAATATATCTGATTTAGGAAAAATTAGTATTGAAATATTCCTAAAAAAGGTGTTTAATATAAACGAAGAGGAGGTAAATAATATAATAAATAAATATGTACAAAAAAGGTGATGACGTATATTGAGAAGATTAAACAAGCTATTATTATTACTTATTATTTTTACTGTATTCTCAGTTCAAACAGCCTTTGCCAAAACAGTGTATTATGATACATATAATCATTGGGCAGAAAGCGAAATTGATTTTGCTTCCAACACCTTGAAAGTTTTTAAAGGCTACGGCGACTTTACCTTCAAGCCAGAAAACAACATAACCCGTGCTGAATTCATTACTACCCTGGCAAGAACAGCTTACAGGCAAAATCAAATGAACGAAGTTTACACAAGCGACATGTCATACAGTGATATGTCGAACAAACATTGGTCTTATACATTTGTAATATCAATGTATGAACACCTGAAAGAAAACAAAGATTATTCTTTCAAGGACATTTTTCCAGGAACAAACTTTAATCCGGACAAAGCAATAACACGAGAAGAGTCGGCAGCCTTGATTGCAGCTTTTTGCAATGAAACCATCTATGACAATCCTCTTACTTTAAGCGATGTTCCAACAAGCAGCAGATTTTACAACGAAATAAAAAGACTTAATAATGCAGGAATAGTTGTTGGATACGAAGACAATACATTCCGCGGAAACACTAATATTACAAGAGCAGAAGCTGCAGCTCTTATTAAAAGAGTATATCTTGACATTAAAACAAGCGATTCAAGCAAGTACCTTACTAAACTTGAATTTATGCCTATTAAAGGCGAAGACATGTATTCTTATTTTGGCACTTATAACTTAAATACTACAGACACAAATGACAAAAAATTCATAAAAGCCAAGGACACATTGGAATATGTTTCATTTGGCGGATACATTTTTCCAGAGGATTCACACCTTTATGATTTGAACGCGGTGGAAACCATGGCATCACTTCGTTCAAGCGGTTACTACAACGTGGCCGGAACTAATTTTTACATGATTACTTTCGGAAGCTACACTGAATCTGAAAAAACCCAGTTTGCCAATGAAATTTTAATGAACATCATTTCAAGGAATGATTTCAAGGACTCAGAGCTTATGCAGATTTTCGCAGCAGTAAGCAAGTATAACGTAAAAGAAACGTTGTACATGGGAGCATTGGAAAAATGGGACAGCATAACTACCAGCAATAATGCCAAAGCAAATATTTTATTTTACAGATACGCTTATTACATTAAAAACAACAACAAGGCAATGCTTCAGACCCTGGTTTATGATGATTTGAAAAAAGCTAATGACATACCTTCTCTTCTTGACATTAGCTGGGGACTTACGGCAGGAGCAACGTCAGTTGATTTCAGGAACTACAGCTTTGGAAAGTATAGTTTTTCACTTTACAAGGACACAACATATTACAGATATTCATTAAATCCGGTTGCACCTGTGACATACAATTCTAAAATTGTTGAACTGGTAAACCTGCTGCTTATTGAAAAAAGCGTCAAGCCTTCAACAGCAAGTCTTGCGGATTATCAGATCATCTTCAGCAAGTATTCGCTGAACAGGCTGTATGTGTTGAACTTTATAGGTGAAAAAGAAAGGGCTTTTGTAGAAGGAATAAATGATTATGAAATAATCAAGACATTCAGCCTTTACAATACAGCCAAAGATTCCATAAATGACACTTACACGGGAATCTTGAAAAAAGTAAAAGAATAACAAAAAGGGCGGTTATCCGCCCTTTTATTATGCAAACTATTTTACGAATCGATAAATATGGAAACTAACGATAAATCTGTTTTCCGGTTTGTAGGGGAGGACCTCGTGCCCTCCCGAAGTTATTATTGAATCAACAACACGGGCGATACAAGATTGATACAAGATCCGCCCCTACAGTTTTGAAAATTCATTACTCTGATGGCGGTTAACCGCCATTTTTATTTTGTGTACAGTCTTACTATTTCAATTAACATTTCAACTACTTTTTCCATGGACTGAACAGGTATGTATTCGTATCTTCCGTGGTAATTGTGACCTCCTGTGCAAAGGTTAGGGCATGGAAGTCCCATGTATGAAAGCCTTGCACCGTCTGTGCCTCCCCTTATAGGCACTATTTCAGGCTCTACTCCAATGTTTGACAGCGCCTGTTTTGCAGTTTCTATTATGTGCATGTGCGGAAGGATTTTTTCCTTCATGTTGTAGTATGAATCCTTAAGCTCCACAGCAACTGTGCCTTCCCCGGATTTGTTGTTTAAAAAATCTGCAGTCGTTAAACATCTGTTTTTCTTTGCTTCAAATTTTTCCTTGCTGTGATCCCTGATTATGTAATTTAGAAGTGT
>NZ_JAJUJR010000075.1 GCF_029265225.1 Sedimentibacter sp. | reverse complement strand
CATGTATCTCAGTGGTCTTGCTGCTGAACGTGGTACATCTGAACGGTCAGGCCATGTTGTAAACGGCATTCCGAATCCTGTGTGTCCTGTTGTAAATGATTTTCTGTTAAACTTTGTGTCTGAAGCCATGTGAAGACCTGCAAGGTTTACACTTGCGGCTATTACATGTGACTTTGCTCCTGCTTTTCTAAGTCCTCTTGCAGTTCCTGTAAGATTTCCGCCGCCTGCGTTTGTTGCTACAACATAATCAGGGTCTTTGCCGTATTTTTCCCTGAACTGCATTGCTATTTCATATCCAAGAGTTTCAACGCCTGCTATTGCAAACGGTGTATACAGTGATGCATTGAAGTATCCTGTTTCTTCTAGAATTCTTAAAAATGTGTAGAACAGTTCAGGTCCTACTGTAAGCTGCACAACTTCTGCTCCAAGTGCTTCGCATGCCCTTGCTTTTTCAATTATTTCAGGCTGTCCTACTCCTCTTGAGTCGTAGCATTCCTGAACAACTATGCATTTGAGTCCGTGCATTGCTGCCTGTGATGCAACTGCTGCTCCGTAGTTTCCGCTTGTAGCTGTTACAACGCCCTTGTAGCCAAGCTTCTTAGCCTGGTATACGGCTGTTGATGCTCTTCTTGCCTTGAAGCTACCTGATGCGTTTGATGCTTCATCCTTTATGAATATTCTTGCTCCCTTGCCTGCCGGTGCAAATTTTCTTGCCAATGCTGAAAGGTTTCTCAGTTCAATGATAGGAGTGTTTCCAACTCCGTGCTCTGACTGAATTTTCTGAATTTCTGCAATTGTGAATCCTGCTTCCTTCATCATTCTTTCATAATCAAATGCAATTGAACCGCTCTCAAACTGAGAAAAATCAAGTCCTGCTGAATTCTTCATTATTTCCGGTCTTCTGGCCATTACTGCTGCGTAGCTCATGTCTTTATTCATTTTCTGCACCTCCAAATAAGATGTCTCTTACTTGTTCGCTCACAACCAAAAGTTCAGGAACAAACTTACCAAAATCATGTTTGTAATATGGATTAGCTTCCAACAATGTTCCGCGTTCTTCACGCTTTGTTCTTGTCAAAACTGTTACTTCATCTCCAATATTTGCATCTTCCTGCAAATATCCTTTAACCCACAATTCCAGCGGAACAGTCTTTGTGTCGTCTGGAACCTGTGGGGCTCTTTGTGATGGTTCTAATACATTTCTGTGAATCAAAACCCATTCGCCTTTTTTTATCATTTTAAAACACTTCCTTATATATTTTTAACTGCCATGAAAATACATGGCAGTCATTATCTTATTAAGCTTCTTTTTTTTGTTTTGCTGCTTTGCCCATGTTGTCGTTTTGTCCGATGCCAAGCATAATAGTCACAAACATAACTGCAAGCATTGCATATGAATAAAATACGTATGGCATAACTTGTGTTGCAACCAATGGAGCGCTGCTGTCAGCTGCAAAACCCAATGTGTAAATCATAGCAGGTGTCCAAGGCAGTGCATAGCACAATGTGTTTGACTGTGCATCCAGAAGGTTTGCAATTCTGTATGGGCTTATGCCATGTTTATCTCCCAGAGGTTTAGCAAATGATGCTCCTACTGCCAGAATTGCAGGTGCGTTTAATCCCATGAGAGCTGAAAGGATTATTACCATTGCAGAAATTGTAAGCTCAGATCCTATTCTAGTGTTTGCAACTTTTCCAAGAGCTTTTAAAAGCTTTACATCTCCCTGACCTTGTCTCATTATTGAAATCGAACCAAAGAGAAGAAGAGCAAGTATACAAACCTGAATCATACTGTTTAATCCAGCATAAATAACTCCTCCAACTGTACGGTCAAGTCCTGCGCCTGAAACTGTAAGAAGTGCAGGTCTCACTGCGTCAGCAACATCTATTTGAACTATGTCAAACAATCCTGCAGCTACGCCTGTTGCTGCGGCAAACACTGAACCTATTGTTGTTGCAATTATAATATCTCCTGTTTTTACAGCGATGTATATTGTTGCCACAACTGGAATCAGCATAAGCAATGTTTTAGGATCATAGCTGTAAGCTTCAGCTGCAGCACTTGCTGATGCATTGCCTGAGCCGAATATTAAAATACATGCAATTGTTATGACTCCTGCTGCAAGGGCATATTTTAATCTTGACCTTACAACTCCAGGAACGTCAACGCCTTGTGAGGTTGCAGAACAAATTGTTGTGTCTGAAACTGGCGCCAAATTATCACCAAATGCTCCACCTGACATTATTGCTCCGGCCATAAGTGCAGGATTCGCGCCAAGAGCTACACCTGCAGGGTACAAAACTCCCATGCCTGCTGCTATTGTACCAAAGCCAGTACCAGATGCAGTTGCAAAAACAGCTGAAGCTATAAATGTAACAACAACGAACATTGTGCTGCTTACGCCCATGCCTGCTGCAACGCCTGCAATACCTGCTGCAAGACCTGAAGATCTCAATATTCTTGAAAATACACCTGCAAACAACCAGCAAACCACAGGAATTATTGCTTCCTTGCTTGCCATACCGTCAATTACTGCATTGGCAAAATCAGTCTTGTTTTTTGCGAAGAAAAAGCCGATGATTATTGCCATAAATGCAGGCACCCATAAAGCGCCGTCTGAAATTGAGCCGTAATAAAATGTTGTCATGATGATTAATACCAAAAATACCAGGAATGGAACAAATGACATCCATTCGCCGCCGTAAAACTCAAGTTTTTTACCTTGTGATTCCATATTATTGCCTCCATAAGTTTATATTTAGTTCAGTTATATATAAGCAATTAACGTGCCAACATTTTCAAACAAATAAAATGAGCAAATGAGCCAAAAGCCAAAAAAAATACCATGAAATTTTTTTCCATGGGAATTTTTTTTCCTAGCACTTTTTTTCCTATTTCTTTAGTTGATATATTCTTTTAGATCCAGTTCAATTATTTTATTGAAAAGCTGTCTTCTGCTTATTTCCATAATATTTGCCGCATGTGTAATGTTGTTTTGACAGTCCTTTAAAACCTGTATTATGTAACGCTTTTCAAAATTTTGTTTTGCTTCCTTATACGTTGTGATTCTTTCTTTTTCACCTTCATTACATTGAACCTTGCTGCCAGAAAACATTTCTGACTTAAGAACGCCTCCGTTAGACAAAACCACGAGCCTTTCAATAATGTTCTTAAGCTCCCTTATGTTGCCGGGATATTTGTAATTCAGAAGGTATTGTTTTGTATCTTCGTCTATTGATTTGATTCCTTTTCCCATTTCCATGTTGAACCTGTTTATAAAAAAGTAAATCAGGTCTTCAATGTCTTCCCTTCGTTCCCTCAGGGGAGGAACATTTATTTCTATGGTGTTTATCCTGTAAAAAAGGTCTTCCCTGAACCTGCCTGAAAGAACGGATTTTGCCAGGTCCTTGTTTGTTGCGGAAACAAGCCTGAAATCTACGTCAATTAATTTGTTTGAACCTATTCTTTCAATCCTCTTTGTTTCCAATACCCTTAACAGCTTCACCTGCGTACTTTCATCCATGTCTCCTATTTCATCAAGAAAAATTGTTCCTCCGTTTGCTTCCTCCAGATGCCCTATTCTTCTTGATGCTGCTCCTGTGAAGGCTCCCTTTTCGTGTCCGAACAATTCAGATTCAATTAATCCGGACGAAAAATACTGACAGTTTATGGGAATGAACGGCATTTGAGCACGCCCGCTTTTTTCGTGAATCAAATGGGCGATTATTTCCTTCCCAACTCCTGATTCTCCTGTAATGAGGACATTGGAGTTGCTTGCAGCAACAAGCTCAACCATTTCAAAAATCTTCTGCATTTTTTTGTTCTTGCTTGTGCAGAGGTGTCTGCCCTTTTCGTTGTTTTTGTTTATTTTGTTGATGTTCTGCAGAGAAAATATTTTATAAACCTTTTCTATTTCAAGTATGAGCTCTTCAGGGTTGTGACTTTTGATAAAATAACCGAAAGCTCCCATTTTCATTGTCTGTACGGCTGTCTCTATACTGCCGTAACCGGTTACCATAATAACTTCAACATTTTTGTCATATGTCTCTTTTACTTCCCTCAGAAAGCTAACTCCGTCTTTCCCGGGCATCATGATGTCGCTAATTATAAGAGGATAAAATTCCTTGTCCATAATCTGGAATGCTTCTTCAGCAGAACAGGCAGCTTCTATGCTGTATCCTTTTCTTGTAAGAAGCATTTTGTATGTTTCCCTGTAATCAGCATCATCATCAACTATCAATATTTTAAATAATCCTGTCATTGCTCTTTCCTTTCTACGGGTATTGTTATGGTAAACCTTGTTCCTTCTCCGCACTTGCTCCATACGTCAATTTTGCCGCCCACTTTTTCCACTTCTGAATAAACAATGAACAACCCAAGCCCAGTTCCCTTTCCAAGTTCCTTCGTGGTGAAAAAAGGGTTGAATATGTTGTTTATGTTTTCTTCATCAATTCCACATCCGGTATCTTCACATACAATGATTATATTTCCGTCTTCAGCATTGACGCTTAATTTAAGTTCTCCCCCATTTTCCATGGCATCAACTGCATTTGAAATGAGGTTCAGCAATATGTGTTCCATACTTTCAGTGCTCAAATTCAGTTTTTCTTCAATGCTGCATTCCAAAGAAACCTTGATATTTTCCTTTTTGATTATATCATTGTGCATTTCAATTATCTTTTGAATTATTTCCTTCAGACTCACGAAATCTTTTTTGTTTCCTGTAAGACGTGAAAAACTGAGAATATTCTCTATGATGGAGCTTGCCCTGTTCACGCTTGAATCTATGTAATCCAGTGATTTGTTTGCTGATTCGTCCTGATTCTCGCTTAAGCGCAGCAGGTAGCTCTGTGTTCTGATAATTCCCAGGGGATTTCGTATCTCATGAGCCATGCCTGCAGCAAGCTGGCCCACTGCAATCATTTTGTTTGTCTGAAGCATTTGATTTCTGTTTATTTTATCTATTGTTATGTTTTTTATTGATATAAGCACCGTGTCTTCTGCTCCTTTCAGAAGCTGGCAAGTTATTTCATATATATCTTTGCCTGACACTTTTTCATTTTTGATTGTTTTCTGCATTTTTAAAGTTTCTTCAGCCATGCAGCACGAACAATCATTGCAGAATGTTTTCAAATACTTTTCACAGTTTTCGCCTGCAATTTTTTCTCTTGAAACATTTAAAAAATCTGCAAAACTTTTGTTGCAGTTTACAATATTTTTATTCTTGTCAACCACAATCATGTATTCAGTCATTCCGTCAAATATTATCCGAAGTTCATTTCGGCTGCTTTCAAGTTCAGTTGTCCTTCTTCGCACTTGTTTTTTAAGGGAATAGTTGTTTAAAATTATCACTGTGAAACCAATTAAGGCAATTATAACAGAAATGATTATATTTTCAATCATTTCTGCGTCAGTTTTCTTGGCTATGAGAGGAGTTGAAATTCCAAACCATTTTTGTTGTATTTTTTCAAGCTGCCCTTTTTTATTCATCTGTAAAATTGCCTTGTTGAGTATTGATACAAGCTCCGGCTTATTTTTGGAAACAGCAAATACAACCTCTTCTTCATAAAGAACCTGATTGTTGTATGCAGGATTTGTATTTTCACCCCTCTCCAAAAGAAGGTATGTGATTATGGGCTCATCTCCAATTACAGCATCAACACTGCCCGCTAAAAAAAGTTCAAGGCCTTCCTCAACATTTTGTGTATACACAAGACTTGCACCGGGATAGTTTTCATTTAAATATGCATTGGCATAGTCACCTTTTTCTGTAGCAATAATCATGCTGTCAATTTTGTCCAATTCAAAATCGCCATTTCTTGTGAGAAGGACAGTTCTTAAATTGTAAATGGGGTCTGTGAACAAATAATATCTGCTTCTTTCCTCATTTACAAACATATCGCATATGTGGGTGTCGCCGGTTTTTAAAGACTCCAATGCATTGTTCCACTCCATGGGGACAGTCTGGATGTCAACTCCCAGTTCAAGAGACAGCTGATTTATGTAGTCAACAACCACACCTTTGTATTGATCGTCAATTTCGTCTACAAAACGAAGGGGCGGAGCATTGTCGTTTGCTGCATAAATAATTGAGTCCTGTTCTTTGAGCCATTGAATTTCATCGTTTGTGAGGTTTTTCCTCACATCTCTTTCATAAGCAAATATTGTAATTACAATTACTAAAATCAATACTGCTGATATGCTTAAGACTTCTTTTTTTCTGTACATTTAATCCTCATTTTTCATTCAAATACTTTTCCGATGTTTTCGCTGATTACCAGATCAGCCCTGTTGTCCAGTGAAGTTGTCGACTTGTTTATGAGAACAAGTTTTTTCCCTTTAAAATAATTAACAAGACCTGCAGCAGGATACACAACCAATGAAGTTCCTCCAACTATGAGGACATCAGCTTTTTCTATGTATTCAACAGATTTTTCCAAAATTTCTCCGTCAAGGCTTTCCTCATACAAAACCACATCGGGCTTGATGGTTCCTCCGCACTGGCACTTTGGAACACCACTTGAATTTACAATGCTTTGGACATCATAAAATTTACCGCACTTCATACAGTAATTGCGGCGCACGGAGCCATGAAGCTCGAGAACATTTTTGCTTCCTGCATCCTGATGAAGTCCGTCAATATTTTGTGTTATTACACATTTAAGCTTTCCTTCTTTTTCAAGTTCAGCAAGCCTTATGTGAGCCTGGTTTGGCATGGCGTCTAAAAATATCATTTTATTTTTATAAAAATCATAAAATTCAGAAGTGTTTCTCATGAAAAAAGTGTGTGATATTATGGTTTCAGGAGGATACTTGTACAATGTGTTGTACAATCCGTCAACGCTTCTGAAATCAGGTATGCCGCTTTCAGTTGACACCCCTGCTCCCCCGAAAAACACTATGTTGTTGCTATCGGCTATTATTTTTTTCAATTGCTCATTCATAGTTTTTCCTCCTGTTCATTTATCAGCATGAGAATTTTTTCCCTGCATCGTCTTCCCCCGCAGGAACCTCCACCTGAGCCGGTAATTTTATTCACTTCATCAACAGTAGCAGCACCTTCTTTTATTGCCTTCTTGATTGAAGCCCTTGAAATTCCCTTGCAGATGCATACTTTTGTCATCTTGTCCATTATATCAGATTTTTTGCTTTCGTCCATTTTATTCTCCTGATTTATTATTTATAATATAATAATCCATGGTGTACCGTTCTTCAAAACCACAGGACTTGTAAAGATTAAGTGCATTTTTATTATTTGTGAGAACCTGCAGAAAAATGCTTTCAGCCTTGTGTTTTAAAAGTTCTTCAATTGCCATGGTAAGTATTTCACGTCCGAATCCAAGTCCCCTGTATTCCGGCATAACTCCCAGACCGTAAATTCCTCCCAGCTTATTGTTCAATTCAATTCTTACCTTTCCAACTGCTCCACCTTCATTTTCTGCCATATATGTAATGTTTTTATATCCGCCTTCTGTTTCAATGTTTTCTTCCTCAGAAAACTCCATGTTGAAATATATTGAATTTTGTCTAGCTATTTCTGAAGCATCGTCTGCTGTAACTTTTCTCAGCTTAAGTCTTTTTGATTTTAATTTTTGAAAATTATCAATGTTTAAAATCATGTCATATTCAGAATGGGCATATCCGTCACACACACTTTTTATAAATTCAATTCCGGGAGTTGATTGATGGTCGCTTAAGAGAAGCATGGAGCTTGATTTTCTTTTCTGCCACTCATCATGTACAAGTGAAAAAAGTCTTTTGAACACTCCAATCCTTCTAAATCCGGGATGAACCATTCCATTCACTTCAATTTCATCACCGCCGAAATCACAAATTCCCATGTATCCGATCAATTCATCTCCATTATAAAACATAAATTCATTTATGTTAACCAAGTCAATTTCTTTTGGCTTTGAGTTGCTTAATTTATAATCAAGTTCTAGTTTAAGGGATGTTTTATCATGTTCACGGCATATATTTTCTAAGTTTTTTATTTTCTCGTAATCATTTCGGTCTATGACATTCTTAAGTTTTATGCTTGGATTTAATATTTTCATCATTAATTATTTTCCCCCATGTATTATTTTCAATTCTCTTTTATTGTACTCGATTTTCTTGAAGTTCTCAATATCTATAACAAAAAAAGGAAGGCAAGCCTCCCTTTAGTATATGTTTATAATTTTTTCACCTGTCATTTCCTTGTTCAGATATTCTTCATGCCGCCCTGGTATTGTAACAACATTGCTGTTTCCATCGCTTATAAATCTTTCCCTTGTGCCTGCTTCATATTGTTTGAAGTAATCATACATTCCGCAGTTGTCCACCTTAATTTCGCTTGCAGTGACCCTGTACAGGCTCTTGAAATCATTCATGGTGTCAAATGGCGAATATGCAGGCCTCCAGCCCACATCAAGAACTGCTATGTTTTTATATTCCTTGCCTTCGTATTTTCCTTCAAGCATATAATTTATATACTCATCCTTTGGGTTGCTTCCGTGAGGGAGAGCCAGTGTTTCAACTTTGTAGTCAGGCACGTGTGAGTTTATGATGTTGTTCACGCTTCCTATTTCAGCCTGAATATCATCGCTTCCAAGCATCTCAAGCTTTTCGTGGCTGTATGTGTGATTTCCTATATCGTAACCGTTATCCACGAGAAATTTCATTTTTTGCTCTGCGTATTCCTTTTGTCCAAAAGGGTTTGTCCCAAGGAAGAAACTGGCAGTGACATCAAAATCGCTGTACTTTGTTTTGAATTCCTCAAGTATTCCCACAGCACAGTCAGGGTCTATGACAAGATGACCGTTTTCTTCAATGTAGTTGAAATTGTTCTGCCTTCCGTCATCAAATGTCAGAATTATGGGCGTGTAACCTGCCTTAGTTTTTATTTCGCCTTTGGCATAGTCATTTAGGCTTATCATCTGATATTTGTTCTGGTACATGTATTCAAGGTCTTGTCTGAAATTTTCCGGAGTCCTCTGCCAGTCTGTTTCAGTATCCCCTATTCCATGATACATTAAAATCATTACTTCCCCAAGTTCATTGGGCTTCAAGGATAAATCTATTTGTGATACAGGATCAATATTCACTTCGTT
>NZ_JAJUJR010000244.1 GCF_029265225.1 Sedimentibacter sp. | reverse complement strand
GATACGCCTCTGAAATGAGTGTATTAGGATCTTTGTCCTCTCAGACAGGCATCCCATTTATTAATTTGGACAGCTATTCAATCAATAAGGATGCAGCAAGAATTATTTCAGAAAAACTTGCAAGAAGGACAAATTCAATACCTGTTGTATTTTCAGGTGATAAGCTGCTTGTTGCAATGGTTGATCCTTTAAATATATTTGATATTGAAGACATTGAGCTAGAGGCAGGAATGAAGGTTGAAGCTGCCTTTGCTTTAAGGTCTCAAATTACAGATGCTATCGATAAATACATGAGCACCAGGAACACTGAACTTGCAGCCATAGAAATAGCCAGTGATTTATCTGCAGAAATCGAATCAGCAGATGATAAGTCAGAAGACTATTATATAAATAATTCTCCGGTTGTGAGGCTTGTGAATTCTCTGATTGAACAAGCACTGAAAATGGAAGCAAGCGACATTCATATTGAACCTTTAGATGACAAAATAAGAGTCAGGTTCAGAATTGACGGAGACCTCCACGAGATACTTTCAATTTCAAACAAGTCTCATTCTGCCATTATTACCAGGATAAAGGTTATGGCAGGAATGAACATAGCCGAAAAGAGATTGCCTCAGGATGGCAGGCTCGAATTGAACGTGGGCTCTGCAGCAGTTGACATGAGAATTTCAGTTTTGCCTACAGTATATGGAGAGAAAATTGTTCTTAGGATTTTAAACAGAGGCAATTTTTTAAAAACGAAGTATGAGCTGGGATTTACTGATAAAAATTTAAAAATCTTTGATTCAATAATGGAATGTCCAAATGGTATTATTTTGATCGCAGGCCCTACGGGAAGCGGTAAAACCACCACATTGTATGCATATTTGAATGAACTTAACAAGATAAATAAAAACATAATTACTGTTGAAGATCCTGTTGAATACAAAATTCACGGCATAAACCAGGTACAGACGAGTTCAAAAATAGGACTTTCTTTTGCATCGGGACTGAGGTCTATTTTAAGGCAGGATCCGGATATTATTATGATTGGTGAAATCAGAGATGAAGAAACAGCAGAAATTGCTGTGAGAGCAGCAATAACAGGGCATCTTGTCATCAGCACCATCCATACAAATGATGCTCCTTCTGCTGTCATAAGGCTTCATGACATGGGAATAAAGCCATTCCTCGTTGCTGCATCACTTAGGGGTGTCATTTCTCAGAGGCTTGTGAAGAAAATCTGTACAAACTGCAAGGAACAATATATATCAAATAAATTTGAAAATGATTTGCTTGAACTGGAAGATAACGTTGTGTTGTACAAGGGAACAGGATGCTCCAAATGCTACAATACAGGTTACTCAGGAAGGATAGGAATACACGAAGTAATGAAGGTTGGACAGAATATGAGAAACATAATTTACAAAGGCGGCTCAACAGATGAACTGTCAGAAGAAGCTGTTAAAAACGGCATGACCACATTAAAAGAGAATTGCAGGCAGCTGGTGCTTGAAGGAATTACTTCTGTTGAGGAGTATTCACAGGTGGTATATAGACTGTGAAATGAAATCGGAGGAAGAAATGACTTTGTATAAATGCAGGGTGTTCAACAGTTCGGGAGAAAAACTTGTATTAAAAATTGACGGCTTTTCTGAAGAAGACATTCTTGCTGATTTAAGAAAAAATAATTTCATAATTTCGGATATAAAAAAACTCAGGAAATTGTCTGATGTCATTCATGCAATGCAAAAACCAGGCAAAATAAAGCTTAAGGAACTTTCCATGTTTTGCAGACAAATGAATTCAATGCTCAAATCAGGTATTAACATAGAAAAATGCATTGAAATATTAAGCATTCAGACTGAAGATAAAAATTTCCGAATTGTGCTTAAAAATATGCACAAGAAGCTCCTGACAGGAAGCACATTTTCTGAAGCAGTTGAAAGCAACAAGGAATTATTCCCTGCGATGTTTCTTTCAATGATTCAGGCTGGTGAATTAAGCGGGAATATGGAACTGGTAATGGGGCGGCTCGCTGTTCAGTATGGAAAGGAATATAAGACTGAAAGTAAAGTTAAATCCGCAATGACATACCCAATAGTCTTGGCTGTTGTTGCAACTGTTGTGGTAATTTTTTTGCTTGTAAATGTGATGCCAACTTTCGTAGATTTGTACCAGAGCTCAGGAGTTGCTTTGCCTTATGTGACAAGGATAATGCTAAAGTTTAGCAATTGGCTTCAGAATTGTTGGCAGATTATTGCACTTTCTGCGTTAATATCAGTACTGTTTATTATGAGATTGATGAAAAATGAAAATGTAAAATATAAAATTGACAGTTTCAAGCTTAGGATGCCACTTTACAGAACATTGAAGGTGAAACTGGCTGCATCCAGGTTTTCTAGGACATTGTCAACTCTTGTTGAAAGCGGTGTACCGCTTTTGTCAGGTCTTGAGGCTGTGTCTACGATTGTTGGTAATGAAAAGATTAAGAGGCTTATTTTGTGCGCAAGAGAGGATGTTAGAAAAGGATCCTCTCTTTCTTGCTCTTTACGGAATAACAACGTCTTTCCGCCGATGGTTCATAACATGATCAAAATAGGTGAAGAATCCGGAGAACTTGAAGACGTCCTTGACAAGACTGCTGACTTTTATGATGAAGAAGTTGAAAATTCAATTCAGAAACTGGTTGCACTCATTGAGCCGGTTATGATTGTGTTGATGGCAGCCATAATTGGATTTATAATGCTGGCCATGATTACGCCCATGTTTGACATGATCAATACTGTTCAATAAATAGGCTGAATCTTTATTAAGTTGGAAATTAATTTTCCTGAAATGAATATGCGCGCTATTTGATGAAGGAGATTAATAATAAAATGAGGAGAGCTTTTATGAAGAGGAAAAATGAAAAAGGTTTCACTCTTGTGGAACTGATTGTTGTAATGGCTGTTCTTGCGGTAATTTCTGCAATAGCAGTACCGAGGTTTTTAGGCGTGCAGGAAGATGCTAAACTTGAAGCTGATTATGCTACAGCTGCAATGCTGGGCAAGGCGGCGGAGTTGTACTTGGTGGATGATGATAATTTGATTACAGCACTAAACGATGCTGCTACAGTGGAAGCATTGCAGGGTTTGTTAAAAACAACAAAAATTGATTTTGTATCTAAAGATTTTCATGGAAATGAAGGTACGATAGAATTTACCGAGGGAACAAATGGAGAAGTAATTGTGGAGGCAACAAATGTTACAACAACAGCTGTAGAACAAATGTATCCGAGATAACTTAATATTTCTAATGATACCATACGATTAGATAACCCCGGGCGGACACAAGATCCGCCCCTACGAAATGTATTTAAAAATATTGGCGATGGCGAGAGAATTTGAAATCCCATATGTAGGGGAGAGCTGCTGCTCTCCCGTATATAACCCAAAGATATACTTAGGAACCGAGGTTATTATGTTAGTGCTGGTTTTCATTTATGGGTTAGTCATAGGTTCATTTTTGAATGTATGCATTTTCAGGATACCAGAAGGAATTTCAGTTATTAGATTTCCTTCATCCTGCGGCAAATGCGGACACAGACTTTATTTCAGGGACATGATACCTGTTATAAACTACATTGCCAATAGCGGCAGATGCAGATACTGCAATGCGTCATATTCACTGCAGTATCCAATAGTTGAACTTTTGAATGCTTTATTGTATTTATTGATTGCATTGAAATACGGTTTAAGTTTCTATACTGTTGTTTATTGTATCCTGGCAAGCTTGTTGATAACGGTTTGCTTGATAGATTTTAAATACATGATAATACCTAATCGGTTGAATGTTGTTGGAATGGTTATGGGAGCTGCCATAATCATATATGACAACAGCTTGATTTTGGATAAATTAATTGGAGCATCAGTTGGTTTTATAATTTTTTCAGTCTTGGCATCTTTAACCGGTGCAATGGGAGGAGGAGACATAAAACTAATGACAGCACTGGGACTGATTCTTGGACTTAGCGGAATACTTTTTATAACAACATTTTCATTTCTTTTAGGAGCTTTTGTTTGTAGTATTTTAATTGTTTCGAAAATAAAAGGCATGAAGGATAAAATTCCTTTT